>NZ_JAJCXD010000021.1:0-25408 GCF_021056305.1 Actinokineospora sp. PR83 | reverse complement strand
CAACACCCAGCCCTGGTCGTTCGTCGCCGCGGCCGACCACATCGACACCCGGCTGGACCGCGCCAGGGTCCTCCCGGTCGCCGACCCCGGCGGCCACGAGGCCCGCCTGTCCTGCGGCGCGGCCCTGGCGAACCTGCGCCTGGCCCTGCGTGCGGCGGGCAGCGCCGAGGTGACCACCGTCCTGCCCGACCGCGCCGACCCCGACCTGCTGGCCCGGACCCTGCTCGGCGGTCCGCACCGGCCCAGCGGGGAGGAAACCGACCTGGCGCGGGCGATCCCGCGCAGGCACACCAACCGCAGCCCGTTCCTCGACCGCGAGGTGCCGCGGCGGGTCCGCGCCGCGCTGGTGCGCACGGCGTTCGCCGAGGGGGCCCGGCTGCTGGTCCCCGACCACCCCGGTGAGCTGGTCGCCTTGGTCAACCGGGCCGACCACGTGCAGGGTCAGGACGAGGACTACCGGCGCGAGCTGCGGGCCTGGGTGCGGCGCGAACCGGACCGCACCGACGGGGTGCCCGCCTGGGTGGCGCTCCGGGCGCCGTCGCACGAGGGCGTGCTGGTCCCGCGCGACTTCACCGACGGGCGCGACGACGCCGCCGTGGACCGGTTCGAGCAGGACCCGCTGCTGGCCGTGCTCACCACCCCCGGTGACACCCCGCGCGACCACGTGCTCGCGGGCCAGGCGATGCAGCGGGTGCTGCTGCGGGCCGACCACGAGGGGCTGGCCTCGTCGTTCCTGTCCCAGCCCATCGAGGTCCCCGCGGTCCGCTCGGCGCTGCGCGTCCTGGTCGGCGGTGTTCCGCACGCGGTGCTGCGCCTGGGCTACGGCTACGGCAGGCCACCGACCCCGCGCAGGCCGGTCGCCGAGGTCGTCACGGTCGAGACGGGCGGAGGGGACCGGTGAACGCGGAACACGACGCGGGACACGCCGAGCCCGCCCCGCCCGCGGTCGTCGCCGCGGTCGACGGGTCGCCCGCCGCACTCGCCGCCGCCACCTGGGCCGCGGCCGAGGCGGACCTGCGGCGGGTGCCGCTGCGCCTGGTGCACGCCTGCGTCCCGCCGCACTTCTTCCGGCCCGCACCCACCCGCCTGCACCGGGCGTGCCTGTCCGCCCTCGCCGAACAGGGGGAGCGGGCGCTGGTCGAGGCCGCGGCCGCGGTCACCGCGGCGCACCCCGACCTGGAGGTCACCCGGGAGATCCGCACCGGGTCCGCACCCGTGGTGGTGATCGAGGCGGCCGGGACGGCGCTGATGGTGGTCACCGGCGCCCGCGGCCTCGGCGGGTTCCCCGGTCTGCTGGTGGGGTCGGTGTCCGCTGCGGTGGCCGCGCACAGCCCCTGCCCCGTGGTCGTGGTGCGCGGTGAACCGCGGCGGGGCGGCCCGGTGGTGGTGGGGGTCGACGGCTCCGCCGCGGGGGACACCGCGCTCGGGCTGGCGTTCGCCGAGGCCGAACTGCGCGGTGCCCCGCTGGTGGCCGTGCGGGCCTTCGGCGACAACGGGTTCACCACCCTGGGCCCGCCGCCCCTGCTGCCCGCCGACTGGTCCGGCCTGGCCACCGACGAACTGCGGCTGCTGCGGCAGTGGCTCGACCGGCACGCGCCCCGACACCCGGGGGTCGACGCTCGCGCGGTCGTGGCACAGGCACACCCCCGGGACGCGCTGCTGCGCCAGGCCGAGCACGCGCAACTGGTCTTCGTGGGCACGCGGGGCATCCACCTGCTGCCCGGTTCCGGGTTGGGCGCCACCAGTTCCGCGCTGCTGCACCGCGCCCCGTGCCCGGTCGCGGTGGTCCCGGTCGCCCCGACCCGGCCCGCGGACCACAAGTCCCGGGACACCAGTGACCTCGGACCGCGGTGACCGGCCCCGCGCCGCTGCCACTGTGGACCCGACACCTCATCAGCCAGGGAGAAGCCCGATGCGAGCCCAACAGGTCATGTCCGCCCCGGTGGTCACCGTGCGACCCGACGACGGGGTCAAGCGCGCAGCGGAATTGCTGTCCCGACACGGTTTCACCGCGCTGCCGGTCGTCGACGAGGACGACCGGCTCGTCGGGATGGTCACCGAGGCCGACCTCGTGCGCGAGCGCTTCCCCGCCGACCCGCGCTTCCGCACCGCCGAATCCGACGGCGCCCCCCGCCCGCCCGGCAAGGTCCGGGAGGTCATGACCACCCCGGCGGTGGCGATGGGCGCGGGCACCGACGTCGCCGTGCTCGCCAGGACCATGGTCGACGACCGCAGGCGCTGCGTGCCGATCGTCTCCGGCTCCCGGGTCGTCGGGGTGGTCACCCGCCGGGACCTGGTCCGCCTGCTGGCCAGGCCGGACGCCGAGATCGCCGCCGACGTGCTGCACCGCCTCCGCGACTTCGGCGGGGCGGGCCGCTGGCGGATCGCGGTCGACGGCGGTGCGGTCACCATCACCGACTCCTTCGCACCCGACCAGTGCGACCCCACCGACGGCCACGTGGCCAGGGTCCTGGCCGAGGCCGTGCCGGGCGTCGTGCACGCCGAGGTCGCCGGGTGAGCGCCACGTGGGCGCTCACCGCCGACGGTGCCACCGTGTCGGTGCGCGAGCTGGGGGAGCCCGACCGCGACGAACTGCGCGCCCTGCACGCCCGGCTCACCCCCGATGACCGCTACCTGCGCTTCTTCACCCTCTGCCGGGTCAACGTCGACCGCTACGTCGACAGCCTCACCGCCGCCGACGGGGTGGGCCGCCCCGCCTTCGGCGCCTTCCGCGACGGGCACCTGGTGGCCGCCGCCAGCTACGCCGCCGACCCCGGGGCCGACACCGCGGAGTTCGCCGTCGTCGTCGACCACGACGACCAGTCCCACGGCCTGGGCACCCTCCTGCTGGAGTCGCTGGTCGCCACGGCGCGCTCCCGGGGCCTGACCGCGTTGACCGCCGACGTCCTCGCCACCAACCCGAGGATGCTCAGGGCGCTGACCGACCTGGGCCTGCCGCTGCGCTGCGAACGTGACGACGACGTGCTGCACGTGACCGTGCCGCTGGCCGACACCGCCCGCTACGGCGCCGCCGTCGACACCCGCGACCGCAGCGCCGACCTGCTGACCCTCGAACCGCTGCTGCGGCCGAGGTCGGTGGTCGTCGTCGGCGCGGGCCGCTCGCCGCACTCGGTGGGGCACGCGGTCCTGCGCAACCTGCTGCACGGCGGGTTCACCGGGGACCTCGCCGCGGTGAACCCGCACGCCCGCGAGGTCCTCGGCGTCCGCAGCCACCAGCGGGTCCGGGACCTGCCGTTCGCGCCGGACCTGGCCGTGGTGTGCGTGCCCGCCGACGCGGTGGTGGCGGTGGTGCGCGACTGCGCCGAGCACGGCGTGCGCGCCGTGGTGGTCACCAGCTCGGGCCTGTCCGCCCGCCCCGGGGCCGCCGACGCGCTGCGCGCGCTGGTGCGGACCCACGGCATGCGGATGGTCGGCCCCAACTGCGTCGGGGTGCTCAACACCGACCCGGCGACCCGCCTCGACGCGACCTTCCTCGACCGGGTGCCGCCGCCCGGGCGGGTGGGTGTGGTCACCCAGTCCGGTGGGGTGGCCATCGCGCTCGCCCACGACCTCGGCCGGGTCGGCTGCGGCATCTCGGCGATGGTCTCGCTCGGGGACAAGTTCGACGTCAGCGCCAACGACCTGCTGCACTGGTGGACCGCAGACGAGGGCACCGGGGCCGTCGTCGCCTACCTGGAGTCCTTCGGCAACCCGCGCAGGTTCGCCAGGCTCGCCGCCGCGCTGGCCCGGCGCAAGCCGCTTGTGGTGATCCGGGCCGGGATCTCCGCGGCCGGGGTCCGCGCGGCCGGATCGCACACCGCGGCGCTGACCAGCCCACCGGTCGCCGTGGCAGCCCTGTACCGGCACACCGGCGCCACCGCGGTCGACGGCATCGCCGAGGCCGTCGACGTGCTCACCCTGTTCACCACCCAACCGCTGCCCGCCGCTCCCCGGGTCGCCATCGTCTCCAACGCGGGCGGGATCGGGGTGCTGGCCGCGGACGCCTGCGCCCGCCACGGCCTCACCGTCGCCGAACTGCACCCCGGGACCAGGGCCGAGCTGTCCGCGTCGCTGCCCGCCGGGGCCGCCGTCGGCAACCCGGTCGACACCACGGCGGTCGTCGAGGAAAAGGTGTTCACCGCGGTGGTGGCCCGGGTGGCCGCCGACGACGGGGTGGACGCGGTCGTGGCGCTGACCGTCCCCACCGCACTCGGCGACCCGGCGGGTGGGCTGGGCCCGGCCGCGCGGGCCGCCCGCGAATGCGGCGTGCCGCTGCTGTTCGTCCGGCCCGGCCAGGCCGTGGGCGTCATGCGGGAGACCCGCGGGGCGTGGTCGTCCCCGTCTACGCCGACGTGGAGTCCGCCGTGCGCGCGTTGGCCCACGCCGCTGACCGCAGGGCGTGGCTGGACCGCCCGGCGGTCGCCGCCGCCGTGCCCGACCTGGACGTCCCCGCCCTGCTCGCCACCGCCGACCGGATCGCGGCGAAGTCCTCCGCGGACGGGTGGTCCGACCCCGCGGCGAGCCTGGACCTGGTCGCCGCAGCAGGCGTCCCGGTGACCGCGGGGCACCTCGTCCCGGTCGGGGCCGCGGTCGCCGAGATCGTCCGGGTGGTCGGCGAGCACGGGCCGGTGGCGGTCAAGGCCGTCACCGACGGCCTGCTGCACAAGGCCGCCGAGGGCGGGGTCCACCTGGGCGTCGTTGACGACGGGGGCGCGCGGGCGGCGGTGACCGCCCTCGTCGACCGCTTCGGTGACCGGCTGCGCGGGGTGTTCGTCCAGCCCATGGTCGAACTCGGCGCGGAATGGCTGGTCGGGGTGCGCGGCGACGCCCGGTTCGGTCCGCTGGTGGTGTGCGGACCCGGCGGCAGCGCCACCGAGGCCGGGTCCGGGCACCGGGTCCGGCTGTGCCCGCTCACCGAGTCCGACGTCGCCGACCTGGTCGCGGGCGCGGACCGGCCGCACGAGCTGGCCGACGTCGTCCGGCGGGTGGCCCGGCTCGCCGAACTGGTGCCGTCGGTGCGCGAGCTGGACCTCAACCCGGTGGTGATCGGTGCCACCGGGGTCAGCGCGGTCGACGCCCGGGTGCGGCTGGTGCCCACCGCCGCGACCGACCCGCTGGTGCGCGGCTGGCCCGGATGAGTGACCAAGGGCTGGTTGCCGGGGCTCACCGCCGGTGCCAATCTGGGATCACCCCACACTCGACGGAGCAGGAGCGCAGATGCGCGACGAGTCCCCGCCCACCGCCAAGGCGACCGACCTGCTGTCGGGCCTGCGGCTGGACGAGCTCATCGGCGAGGTGCACGACCGGCTCGGCGAGATCATGACCACCCGGGACAGCCTGCAGGGCCTGCTCGACGCGGTGATGGCCGTCGGCGCGGGCCTGGAACTCGACTCGACCCTGCAACGCATCGTCCGCGCCGCCACGGAGCTGGTCGACGCCCGCTACGGCGCGCTCGGCGTGCTCGGTGAGGCCGGTGGGCTGGCCCGGTTCGTGCACGAGGGCATCGATGCCGAGACCCGGTCGCACATGGGGCACCTGCCCGAGGGGCGGGGCCTGCTCGGGCTGCTCATCGAACACCCGGAACCGATCCGGGTGCCGGACCTGCGCGAGCACCCCGCCTCGGTCGGCTTCCCGGCCAACCACCCGCCGATGACCTGCTTCCTCGGAGTGCCGGTGCGGGTGCGCGGGGAGATCTTCGGCAACCTCTACCTGACCGAGAAGCGCGGCAGCGCGGAGTTCACCGCCGACGACGAGGCCGTGGTGCAGGCCCTGGCCGCCGCGGCGGGCGTGGCGGTGGAGAACGCGCGCCTGTTCGAGCGCTCCCGGGCCAGGGAGCGGTGGCTGACCGCGGCGGCCGAGGTGAACACCAGCCTGCTGGCCGGGGTCAGCCAGGAGGAGTCGCTGCACACCATCGCCCGCCGGGTCACCGAGCTGACCGGCGCGGACTGCACACTCATCCTGCTCGCCGACAGCTCCCGCGACGGTGAGCTGGCCGTGGCCGCCGCCGAGGGGACCCTCGGCGAGGGGTTGGACACCGCGGACCTCCGCGCCCTGGGTGACCTGCTCGCCGACATCGGCGACGCAGGCACTCCGCGGCTGGTCGCCGACCTCGCCGCCGTGGCGGACGGAACCGGGGTGGCGCGACTGGGACCCGCCATCGCCGTGGCGCTGCGGACCGCGGGCGGAGTCCTGATCGCCCTGCGGGAAAAGGGCGGACGGCCGTTCGGCGTGGACCTGTCACCGCTGCTGGCCGCTTTCGCCGGGCAGGCCGCCGTGGCGCTGGAACTGGCCGAGAAGCAGCGCACCCAGCGGTTGTTGGACGTCCTCGCCGACCGCGAGCGCATCGCCGAGGACCTGCACGACCACGTCATCCAGCGCCTCTACGCCACCGGGATGAGCCTGCAGGGGACGTTGCGCCGGATCACCGACCCCGACGTGCGGACCAGGGTGCACCGCGCCGTCGAGCAACTCGACCAGACCGTGCGGGAGATCCGCACCTCGATCTTCGACCTGCAGGCCGTCGACGGGGCCGAGAGCCTGCGGCGCCGCCTGCTCGACATCGCCGCCGAGGTCGGTGCCGACGCCGAGACCTCGCCCGCCGTGACCATGTCCGGCGCCATCGACACCCTGGTCCCCGCCGCGGTCGGCGACCACGCCGCGGCCGTGCTGCGGGAGGCGCTCAGCAACGCCGTGCGCCACTCCGGCGCCTCGACGATCACCGTCTCGGTGCACGCCGGGGACGACCTGCTGGTCGAGGTCGCCGACGACGGTGTCGGCCTGGGGGAGCCCACCCGCCACAGCGGCCTGACCAACCTGCGCCACCGCGCCGAGCAGTGCCACGGCCACTGCGACGTCGAACCCGCCGAGGGCGGCGGCACCGTGGTCCGCTGGCGGGTCCCCCTGCAGTGAGCGGCTACCGCCTGCCGCGGCGCAGTTCGGCCGCCAGCACCGCGGCCTGGGTGCGCCGCTGCATCTTCAGCTTGGCCAGCAGGTGCGAGACGTAGTTCTTGACCGTCTTCTCCGCCAGGAACATCCGCTCGCCGATCTCCCGGTTGGTCAGCCCCTCGCCGATGAGGTCGAACACCGTCCGCTCCTGGTCGGTGAGTTCCGCGAGGGGGTCGGACTCGGTGCGTTCGCGGCGGATGCGGTCCAACAGGGCCGAGGTGGTCCTGGGGTCGAGCAGCGACCCGCCCGCCCCGACCGTGCGCACCGCGGTCACCAGGTCGGTGCCCAGAACCTGCTTGAGGACAAAACCCGACGCCCCGGCCAGGATCGCCTCGAACAGCGCCTCGTCGTCGGCGTAGGAGGTCAGCATCAGGCAGCGCAGGTCCGGCAGCCGCGACCGCAGCTCCCGGCACAGCTCCACCCCGCTGCCGTCGCCGAGCCGCACGTCCAGGATCGCCACGTCGGGGGTGGCCGCGGGCACCCGCACCAGCGCCTCGGCGACCGAGGCCGCCTCACCGACGATCTCGATGCCGGGCTCGTCGAGCAGTTCGGCCACCCCGCGCCGCACGATCTGGTGGTCGTCCACCAGGAACACCCGGATCCCCATGTTGCCGCCTTCCTCGTCGTCCCGCACGACTGTAGGCCGGACACGGGGGTTCCCGCGTGCGCCGGTGGGCGGAGGCGGGCAGGGACTTTGGTCCCTGCCTCAACCGCGGCGCGCGTCGAGCACCGAGTCCGGCGACCGCCGAGGGGTGTGCGGCAGTTCCCCCGACCCCGGTGCGGGCCAGCCGACCCGCAGGATGATCTGCGGCACGGCGTCCGCGGCCAGCACCGCCGTGCGCAGCAGCTCCCGGATCTCGGGGACCTCCATGGGCTGGGTCAGCGGGCACGTCGCCAGCCGCAGCGCGGTCGCGGCCAGCAGCACGGCGCTGGTCGCCTCCCCGGCCCGCAGCCGCGACTCGCCGTCGTCGGAGCCGGTGCCCAGGACCAGCAGCTCCCCGCCGTTGTCGGCACCGGGGGAGGGCAGCAGCGCGGGCGCGGAGAACTCGCGGACCACCAGGTCGCCGACCCGGGTCGCCGCCGGGGTGCTGCGCGCGGGCACCCCGTCCGGTGACCCGGCGGGTCGGCCGCTCCACCGGGCCAGTTCGCCGAGGTACCGGTCGTCGGCGCTCTGCCTGCGGTCGGCTTCGGCGATCAGCACCCGCAGCGCCCGCCGCGCGCCGGTCGAGCGGACCACCTCGGCGACGACGCCCTCGCGGGCGGCGCGCTCGACCAAGACGTCGAGGGTGGCGCGGTCGAGCGCCCGGGAGGTGTAGGCGCGGCGGTCGCTGTGCCTGCGGGTGATGGCCACCGCGTCGGCCATCCCGCCCTGGTCCGACACCGCCCGCCGGGTGGTCACGGCGGCGAGGTGGTCGGGGTCGGCGCGGTCGGGCATCCGCGTGGTGCTCGTCGCCCAGCCGAAGGCGGCCAGGGCCACCCGCAGGTGGTGCAGCGCGGCCCCGCAGCTGATCAGCAGGTCCCGGCCGTCGGGGTCGGTGGCGGGCAGCGCCCGGTCGCGGTCGGCGAACAGGTGCACCGCGCCCGCCGACAGCCGCCACCGCCAGGGTTGGGTGTTGTGCACCGACGGCGCCCAGCACGCCATCCGGACGGCGGCTCGCAGGGTTTCCTCGTCGGGAACCGCAGCGACCGCGCTGGGGTTGTTGTCGGGCACGTCAGCGGACACGGTCAGGACCTCCTCGCACGACCCGCGCGAATCGGGCCAGGACTCCAGGCTGCGCCGCCGCCGGGCCCGCGCACAGGGCGGGTGGTCCCGGCCGGGCAGGGACCATCGGGGTTGCCGCGGCCCACCGGTGGAACGCCTCGACCGCGGTGGGCAGGGTCGGGAAGACCAGGTCCCGGCCGATCCGGTCGACCAGCCCCGCGCGCGCCAAGTCGTCCAGCGAATCCTGCTTCACCCTGGCCAGCGCGACCACGATGCCCCGGGCGGCCAGTTCCGCCCGCAGGTCCTCCAGCGCGTCGATGCCGGTGACGTCGAGGTCCGCGTTGGCCTCGGCGTTGAGCAGGAACCACCGCACCGGCGGGTCGGCGGCGTCGACCGCGGCCAGTGCCCTGCCGCGGAAGTCCTCGGCGTTGGCGAAGCACAGCGGGGCGTCGTAGCGGTAGACCAGCAGACCGGGCACCGGGCTCGCGCCGGGGTGGTCGGCGACGTCGTGCATCCCCGCCATCCCCGGTACGTACCCGAGCACCCCGTCGTGCGGTCGCGCCACCCGCCGCAGCAGGTCCAGGATGGACAGCGCGACGGCGATCAGCACGCCGTGCAGCACGTCCAGGACCACCACCGCCGCGGTCGTGCCGAGCGCCAGCACCAGCTCGCTGCGCCGGAACCGCGCCAGCCTGCGGAACTGCCCCACGTCGACCAGGCGCAGCGCGGCGTGCACGACGAGCGCGCCCAGGGCGGCGCTCGGGAACACCGCCAGCAGGCCACCGCCCCAGAGCAGGACCGCCGCGACGAGCACCGCCGCGACCACCGAGTGCAGTTGCGAGCGACTGCCCATGGCGTCGCCGATCACCGTCCGGCTGCCGCTGCTGCTGACCGGGAACCCACCTGCCAGGCCCGCGGCCACGCTCACCGCGCCCAAGGCGTACATCTCCCGCTCGGCGTCCACCCGGTAGTGGTTGCGCGCGGCGAAGGACCGGGCGGTCAGCATGGTGTCCGAATAGGCCACCACCGCCACCCCGACCGCGGGTACCGCCAGCGCCACCAGATCCGCCCCCGACACGGCAGGCACACCCGGGTGCAGCCCGGCCACGTCGACCGCGCCGACCATCGCCACGCCGTGCGCGCCGAGGGAGAACACCGCGGCCACCGCCGCCGCGCCCAGGATGCCCAGCAGCGGCATCGGCGCTCTGGGCAGCAGGAAACCGCCGAGCAGCAGGAAGGCGAGCGTGCCCGCGGCCAGCAGCACAGTCGGCGGGTGCGCCTGCCCCGCCACGCCCAGGAAGGACCGGAACTCCTCGGCCGTGCTCGCCCCCGACACGCCGGTGCCGGTGACGCGCCCCAACTGCCCGACGACCATCATCACCGCGACCCCGGCGAGGTAGCCGGTGAGGATCGGCTTGGAGAGCAGGTCCGCCAGGAAACCCAAGCGGGCCAGCCCGCCCACCAGGCACACCACCCCCACCATGACCGCCAGCGCGGCGGCGAGCGCCACGTGCCGGACCGGGTCGCCGTGCGCCATCGGCGCCACGACCGCCACGGTCATCAGCGCGGTCGTGGACTCCGGCCCCACCGACAACTGGGGCGAGGACCCGAGCACCGCGTAGAGCGGCAGCACCACCACGACCGTCCACAAACCCAGCGCGGGCGGCACCCCGGCCACCTGGGCGTAGGCCATCACCTGCGGCACGAGGTAGGCGGCCACCGTCACCCCGGCCAGCACGTCCGCCCTGGCCCAGCCCCTCGTCCGTCGCTTGCGCACTGGTCGAGCATGCCCCGGCCGGACACCGGTGCCCGGTGTCGAAGGTCCCCGCCTTCCCCTTCCTCGGTCCCTGTCGACCCCCGCGGGCCGGGGGCAGCGTGGGCACCGAGAACGAGGAGAGGAGAGGCGATGTCGACCACATTCCCGGTGGCCCACCCCAGGGCCGTCGGCCGCCCCGACGAGGACATCAAGTCCGAACTGGACCACCAGGTGCTGCCCGCCGTCCCCGGCGTCGACACGTCCCTGGTGCACACCCTCGTCGAGGACGGCACCGTCTGGCTCGTCGGCCGCCTCGACTGGTGCGGGCAGGCCGAGGTCGTCCGCGACCGGGTCGCCGAGGTGCCCGGTGTCGTCACCGTGCGGGACCGCCTGCGCTGCGTCTGGGACGACCACCCCGTCTACCGGTGGCACCCCCACCTCCCGCGCTTCGGCGCGCACCGGGCGAACGCGGGGAGGAACCGGTGAGCACCGCGCCGCGCGGGTACAGCCGCCGCCTGCCGTGGCGGTCCGTCGCTGTGACCGCCACCGGTTTCATGGCCCTCTGGGCGTTGGCGGGGGCCGTGGGCCTCGCGGGCGGCGGTCTCGACCTCGGCGCCGAGGTCGAGCAGCGCCTGCCGTTCGGGAGCCCCGCACTGGCAGGCCTCGCCCTGCTCGTCGTCGTGGGGCTCCCGATGACGTGGACCGCGGTGCTGACGTGGCGGTGGTCCCCGTCCGCCACCACCGCCGTGCGGGCCGCGGGCGCGCTCCTGGTGGCCTGGATCGTGGTGGAGACGGCGGTGATCCGCGAGGTCCACTGGCTGCAACCGGTGTGCCTGGCCTACGGGCTGGCCCTCGTCGCACTGGGCAGGCGGTCCGCACGGGCGAGGTGATCCGGTGGCGGGCCGCCACGAGTACCCGCCTCGACGCCGGACTCGCGCCTGGCGGCTCTCCGCTCGCCGGGCGGTCGTGGACCGACCGCCCGGCCCCGGGTCAACGCCGCGGGTCCGCGGTGATGTCGACCGCCATCGCGTCGGGGATGGTCACCGCGGTGTCGTCCCAGGTGTAGCCCAGCGCGTTGACCACGTCCACGACCCCGTCGACCTGGCGGACCAGGCTGCCGACCACCGAGACCCAACTGCGCCGCTCCACCGTGCCGCCCAGGCGCACGATGCCGTCGGACACTCGGATCTCCAACGTGGTCGGGTCGACCCCCAGTGCCCGGCGGAAGACCTCCCGGTCGATGTCCTCGGCGATCTCGTGGTCGGGGCGCAGGAACACCCGCAGCACGTCGGAGCGGCTGACCACCCCCACGAACTTGCCGGTCCGGTCGACCACCGGCAGGGTGTGCACCCGGTTGCCCGCCATCAGCTCCACCATCGCGGCGAAACCGGTGTCGGTGTGCGCGACGGCAGGCTCGCTCGTCATGACCCGCAGAACCATGCGGTGCTGCACGGCAGCCTCCTTCTCCTCGGTTGCCCACCGACGCCAAGCGGGATCGCGCGGCGGGCGCCGCGGGCGAAAACCCCCGGTGGCCGACCCGGAGGTCCTGGGACGACGGGACCTCCGGCGGTGCGCGACGACGGTTCGCCCGTGGTTCGCGCGGAGGGCGCGGGCGCCTGCCACCCGACCCGGGACCAACGGCCCGGCGCGACGGGGCACGAGGGGTGCGGCCACCGCGCACCGGTCGTCGCGACCCTGGGGCGGACAGCCCGAACCCCGGAATTCTCCGCACACCCGGAAGAAGGACACCGATGAGCACCGACCGCGCTTCCACGCCGGGCCCGGCTCTGCACGCCGCGCCGGCCGCGGCGGTGCGCGCGCCGTCGCGGTACAGCACCCAGCCGTGGTGCTGGGAGGCCGCCGGGGTCCGGGTGCGCCTGTGGCTCGACCGCACGCGGCTGCTCGTGGTGGCCGATCCCGAGGCGCGCGAGGCACGCCTGGCCTGCGGGGCGACCCTGTTCAACCTGACGGTGGCGTTGGGGGCGGCAGGCCGGTCGAGCGCCGTGCGCCTGCTGCCCGACGACGCGGAACCGGACCTGCTGGCCGAAGTCCTCCTCCTGCGCGGCAGACCGCACCGCACGACAGCGCTGGAGATCGCCCTGGCGGGAGCCATCCCGCACCGCCGCACCAACCGGGGCCCCTTCCTGGGCCGCACGGCGTCGTTGACCGATCGCGCGGCACTGTGCCGGGCGGCGACCGCCGAACGCGCCCACCTCCGACTCCTCGACATCCCCGCGGACTCCGCCCCGGTGCTCGACCTGGCCCGCCGTGCCGCGCTGCTGCTCGAACAGGACCCGGCCTACCGCGTCGAACGCGATTTCTGGACGGGTTCCGGCCACCCCCCCGGTGCCGATCCGGGGCCACGCGCACCCGGTGCGCGACTTCGGCGGCGACGCGGCGGGCCACGTGACCCTGGTCGATCGCGACCCGTTGCCGGCGGTGCTCACCACTTCGACCGACAGCCCCCGCGAGCAGCTGGTGGCAGGTCGTGCCCTGCAACACGTGTTGCTCCGCGCCCACTGCGCCGGGATTGCCGTCTCCCACCTCGCGACCGCCGTCGAGGCACCCGCGGTCCGAGCCGCCCTCTCCCGCCTGGTCGGCGCCGTCCCGCACGCCGTTCTCCGGCTCGGTTTCGCGGCTCCCCCGACCCCTTCGGCTCCGACGCCCCGCCGCCCGCTCGCCCAGGCCGTCACCTACGCCGCCGCCGTGCGGGCGCGGTGAACCCCACCCATCAGAACAGGAACCACGATGACCGTGCGCCACAGCTCCGCCTTCGACACCGCCGCCCACCGCGCCCACCGGTGGGTCGACCAGGTCGCCGCGGGGTTCCCCACCGCCGACGAGGTCTTCGTGCACCGGGTCGTGCGCGCCTGGCTGCACCTCGTCCGCGATGAACTGGCCGTGCCCGCCGCCGCGCGCTTCGCCTCCCAACTGCCCGAACTGCTGCGCGGGACGTTCTACGAGGGCTGGAAACCCGAACACGTGCCGTACCGCTCGGACCCGAGGACCTTCAGCGGTCGCTTCGCCGAGGCCGCGGGCATCCGCGGCAAGGACGTGCCCGAGGTGCTCTCGGTGGTGACGTCCCGGTTGGACCTGCTGATGAGCGGCAGCCTCGTGGACAAGGTCCTCGGCACGCTGCCCGCCGAGCTGCGCGACCTGCTCCGCGGCGAGGCGGGCGATTCCTGACGACCGCGCGGTCCAGGCGCGGGAACACAACGATCGAGACCAGGAGAGACGATGACCGGAGAGCTGCTGGGGCCGAGGACCACGCACGACCCGGGCGGGTCGGGTGATCCCGCCGACCGGCCGGGTGAAGCGATGCGCGTGCGCGACGTCATGACCCGCCCGGTGGTGACCGTCCGCCCGGAGACCCCGTTGCGGCAGGCGGTGACCCTGGTGACCGAGTGCGGGTACGCGGGTCTGCCGGTCGTCGACGACGCCGGGAGGGTGACGGGCGTGGTGGGTGAGTCGGAGTTGTTGCGGTGCGTGGCCGCCCCCGGCCTGGGGGCGGACCGGGCGGTGGGTGAGGTGATGGTCCGCCCGGTGGAGGTGGTCGGTCCGGACGCGGAGGTCACCGCGGTCGTGGACACGATGCTCGCGACGGGGACGCGGTGCCTGCCGGTGGTCGAGCGCGGCCTGCTGGTGGGGGTGCTCGCCCGGCGGGACCTGCTGCGCACCCTGGTCCGGACCGACGACGTGGTGCAGGCGAAGGTCCGTGCCCTGCTCGACGACTACGCGGGCAGCAGGCGCGGGTGGACCCTCGCCGTCGT
Source organism: Actinokineospora sp. PR83 (assembly GCF_021056305.1). NCBI lineage: Bacteria > Bacillati > Actinomycetota > Actinomycetes > Pseudonocardiales > Pseudonocardiaceae > Actinokineospora > Actinokineospora sp. PR83. The sequence goes on along the minus strand of NZ_JAJCXD010000021.1, from coordinate 11,235 downwards.
CGACGGCGCCGTCACCGTGTCCGGGGACTTCGCCGACGACGCCGAGCGCGGCCTGGTGGTGGCGCTGTGCCGCACCGTCGCCGGGGTCCGCTCGGTCCACCTCGACCCGATCCCCGCGTCCGCCCTCGCCTGGGACGACTGATCCCGCAACACGGTCCCGGTACCAGCACGGCGGACGCCGCGGTGCGCATGGTAGTGGTCACCGCCGGAGAAGACGCCCACCACACCCGCTTGCCGTCTTCTCCGGCCGCCCCGCAGCCACCATGATCACCCCATGACCTCCCGTTGGCAGCAACTCGGCATCGACATCGACCACATGGTCAGAACCGTCCTGGAGGAAGTGCCGCTCCACCCGGATGTTCCGTCCCAGGCCGGTCGGCCCTACCTCACCGTCTACCAGATCGCCATCAGGCTCGACGCACGCTTTCCCGAGGTGCGTCGAGCGCTCGGAAGTGATGTCGAGGTCGGTGGTCGGGACATCGGTGTACACCACAGCCTTGCCAGCCGTCTCGGTCAGTACCTCGTGGCGTCGGTGAAGAGCCCCGACAACCACGACATCGAGGGCGCGGTCATCAGCCCGGCGCATGTCGCCGCCTTCGAGTTCACCGGTTCCGATCGCAACCGGATTCGCAGCAGCCTTCCCGAAGCCGGGCTCCCACATTGGATCTTCCGACTTCGCCGCGGCCTGTGAGCCGGCCGGCACGCCTTGTCTTCGTGCTCTCTGCCGAGCACCGCACCTTGGTGGCTCGGTCGTCGGCCGGTGCATTGTACTGGGCCGAATACTCCGGAAATTCTCATTTCCACAAGCAGTTCGGGTTCGCGCACGTCACCCGGGCACGAGAATCGGTCACGCCCGGCCCGACTCGCGGCGCCATATCGCGTGGTCCACCTCCCACGGCCTTGACGCGGTGGTCGTCTCCGGCAAGCATCCACAGGTACGACAGGCGCGCGCCTGCGCCAGGGCCGGGTACTTCCGCAAGCCGCCGCTCGGTGTCGACCAACCGGCCCGGATCGGCGAGCAGTCCGGCGACATCTCCGATCCGGTGCACACCGACGCCGACCAAGACCTGTGCGCAACGGATCGCGGCCTCTGCCTTGAGGATTCCTCCACGTGGGCTGGTGCGGCCGCGGCTGCGAAAAACCTCGTCAGCGAGCCGTTCTGCGCCGAGTCGGTGCCCGACATCCGCCAAGGTGTCCACAGGAACCTCACGACCGGTACCGATCACCTCATCCGCGGTTGCCGCAGGCAGCAACGGGTCTATCAGCGAGAAGTGGTCAGCATGGGCGCGGCACACGCGCACGACGCCACCGTAGCGGGCATTGATGGAGAACACCGCTTCCACGACGCACAACGGCAGGTGCGTCCACCGGTTCCCGCGCGACCGGAGGGTCAACTCGGTGGCCGCGGCTGCCGCTAGTCTGTCGATTTCGCCGATCATGGTTCGAGCCTCTCCGTCTCCCGGGCTGCGCCGCAAGTGCTGCACACGACCAGTTGTTCCGAGACCGGCTGCCAGAGAGAAGTCGCCGTGATGGTCCACTGTCGTGGAGCTACCGCCGAGCCCGCAGGTCGCATCCCTCCGTGGCCCATGTCCGACAGGCACAAGCCCAGCGCAGCCCGCACACCGCCCTGCTTCCTCGGCCGAAAGTCCCGCGGGGGTGGTCTTCTCTGCCCTGGAGCCGCTCCACCCGACCGGCCACCGTGGACGCATGATCACCGCCGCCACACCGCCGTCCGGGTTCTCCCGGTGCCCACAGCGGCCACGACTGAACGCAGACCGGAGGGCCTCGCCACCACCGAGGCGGCGCGCAGGCTGCGCCGGGACGGTCCCAACCGACTTCCCGCTCCCCGCCGCACCCCGGTGGTGGTGGTCCTGGGCAGGCAACTGGTGCACTTCTTCGCGCTCATGCTGTGGGCGGCGGCGCTGCTCGCGGTCGTGGCGGGCATGCCGGAACTGGGCGTGGCCATCGCGGTGGTCGTGGTCGTCAACGCCGCGTTCTCCTTCGTCCAGGAGTACCGCGCCGACCAGGCCGCGCAGAGACTGCGCGACCTGCTGCCGGTGCGGGCGAGCGCGCGCCGCGACGGGCACACCGTGGTCGTCGCGGCGGAGGAACTGGTCGTCGGGGACGTGGTCCTGGAGACCGCGGGGGACCGCGTGTGCGCCGACGCCGTGGTCGTGAGCGGCTCTGGTTTCACGGTGGACGAGTCGATGTTGACCGGGGAGAGCGTGCCGGTGCGGCGGTCGCCGGGGGAGCGGCTGTGCGCGGGGACCTACGCCGTGGAGGGCACCTGCGTTGCCGAGGTGGTCGCCACCGGAGCCGGAACCCGGCTGGCATCCGTGGCCGCAGTCACGGCGAACGCGACCAAGCTGCGCAGCCCGCTGGCGACGCAACTGCACCGCGTCGTGCTGGTCATCGCCGCGGTCGCGCTGGTGGTCGGCGCCGTGTTCTTCGGCATCGCGCTGCTGCTCGGGCTCTCGGGGACCGACAGCTTCCTGTTCGCGATCGGGGTGACCGTCGCGCTCGTGCCCGAGGGCCTGCTGCCGACCGTGATGCTCTCGCTCGCGGTCGCGGCGCAGCGGATGGCGGCCCGCAACGCGCTCGTGCGCCGCCTGGAGGCGGTGGAGACACTGGGCGCGACCACCTTCGTCTGCACCGACAAGACCGGCACGCTCACCCGCAACGAGATGACCGTCGTGCGCGTGTGGACACCGGCCGGTGAAGTCGAGGTGTCGGGCAGCGGCTACACCATCGAGGGCTCCGCGACCGGCCCCGACGCCGCCCTCGCCGTGCTCCCCGCCCTGGCCGACACCGCCGCCCGCTGCTCCCCGGACGCCCGGGTCATTACGCGAGCGGGCCGCCCGCAGCCGGTCGGTGACCCGATGGAGGTCGCCCTGCACGTCCTGGCCGCCAAGACCGGGGTCACCGCGGCCCCGCAGCCCACCGCGCGGCACGCGTTCGACCCGCGCAGGCGGCGTTCCTCGGTGCTCGACCACGACGGCGTGCACGTCACCGGGGCCCCGGACTCGGTGTTCCCGCTGTGCCGCGCGGTTTCCCCCGACGCGCACGCGGCGGTGGACGCGCTGAGCCGCCGCGGCCTGCGCGTGCTCGCCGTCGCCCACCGGGCAAACCCGAGGCGAGCGGACGCGGACTCCGCGACCGCCGCCGAGAGCGACCTGGACCTGCTCGGTCTCGTGGCGTTGCAGGACCCGCCGCGCCCGGACGTGGCGGACGCGATCACCGCGTGCAGGCAGGCAGGCGGGCATCAGCATCGGGATGATCACCGGCGATCACCCCGGGACGGCGGCTGCGATCGCGCGGGAGGTCGGCCTCGCACTGCCGGACGCCCCCGTGCTGACCGGCGCCGAGCTGCCCACCGACGAAACCGCGTTGGCCGGGCTCCTCGACCACGACGGGGTCGTGGTCGCGTGGGTGGCACCCGAGGACAAGCTGCGCATCGCCCGCGCCCTGCAATCGCGGGGGCACGTGGTCGCCATGACCGGTGACGGCGTCAACGACGGCCCCGCCCTGCGCGCGGCCGACATCGGTGTCGCGATGGGCGCCTCCGGCACCGACGTGGCGCGCGAGGCGGCGGACCTGGTCCTGCTCGATGACCACTTCGCCACGATCGTGGCCGCGGTGCGGCTGGGCCGCGCGACCTTCGCCAACATCCGCAGGTTCCTCACCTACCGCCTCACCGACAACGTCGCCGAACTCGCGCCATTCGCCCTGTGGGCCCTCTCGGGCGGGCAGATCCCGCTGGCGATCACCGTGTTGCAGGTCCTGGCGCTCGACATCGGCACCGACCTGCTGCCCGCCGTGGCCCTGGGCGCCGAACCCGCCAACCCCCGCACCATGCGCGGGGCAGCCCGCCGGGGCCCGCTGCTCGACGGCCCCGTGCTGCGCCGCGCGTTCGGCTTGCTGGGCCCGGTGGAGGCGGTCACCGCGATGGGCGCGTTCCTGCTGGTGCTGTGGTCGGGCGGCTGGTCCTTCGGAGCCGAGGCCGACCCCGCGCTGCTGGCCACCGCCTCGGGCACCGCGTTCACCGCGATCGTGCTCGGCCAACTCGGCAACGCGTTCGCCTGCCGCAGCGCGACCCACCGGGCGGGCTGGCGCGGCAACCCCGTCCTGCTGGCCGCCGTCGCGGTCGAGGTGGCTGTGCTGGGTATCTTCCTGTTCGTGCCACCGCTGCCCGAACTGCTGCGCGGAACAGCGCCGACGCCACTGGGCTGGGTGCTGGCCGCGGCGGCCATCCCCGTCGTGCTGCTCGCCGACCTCGCCGCCAAGCGGCACCGGGCCGCACGCGTCACCGATCCCACCCACCGCTCGATGGAGGCAACCCGATGAACAGCCAGGATCGGGCCCGACACCCCGTTGTGGTCGGCGTCGACGGATCACCGTACGCGCGACAGGCCCTGGACTGGGCGATCGCCGAGGCCGTGGGCACCAACCGCCCCCTGCGCGTCGTGCACGCCTTCGTCTGGTCGTTGCTCGGGGTGCCCGACAGGCCGACGAAGACCGCCCCGCACGGTGGGCTCCGCGCGGACGCCCAGCAGCTCCTCGACGCCGCATTGGCCCATGCGCGCTCCACGGCGCCGGGAGTCGAGGTCACCGGCGCCTTCCCGACCGCGACCGCGGCAGGCGCCCTGGTCGAGGAGAGCGCAAACGCCGCCATGGTAGTCGTCGGCGCCCGCGGTCTCGGCGCCGTCGGCAGGCTCCTGCTCGGCTCCACCAGCGACCAGGTGGCCGCGCACGCGCGCTGCCCGGTGGTCGTGGTCGGCCAAGAGCAGGGCGGAACGGGCGGTGTGGTGGTCGGCGTAGACGGGTCCCCGTCGTCGGCGGGCACCCTCGCCTTCGCCGCCACCGAAGCCGCCCGGCTCGGGGTCGCCCTCACCGCCACCATGGTCGTCCCGTCCCTGATCCCCGGAGACCACGAAGTCCAGGTCCGCGACGAACACGACGCACCACTGCACGCGGCCCAACTCGCCGCCGCCACCGAACCCCTGCACACCGAATTCCCCGACGTCCCCGTCCACCTCTCCCTACTGGGCGGACACCCGGGCCGCGTGCTCACCCAGACCGCGGCCGACGCCCGGTTGCTCGTCGTCGGCGCCCGCGGCCACGGCGGTTTCACCGCCCTCCCCCTCGGGGGCACCGGCCGATACGCACTGCACCACGCCCACTGCCCGACAGCGGTGGTCCGCGAGGTGTGGTGAACGGTGGCAGCCCCGTGCGCGGTCGAACCTCATCCACCGCGCACCGGAGTGGAGTACCCGCGGAGCAGACACTCCACTCCCGTCGGATCGCCTCAGAGCAGCCAGTGGATGCGCCACGTCATCTCGAGTGACGAGCGGTGTTCCTCATCGGACCGGGTGAAACGAGCGAAGAAGGTGGCGATGTCAGGTGAGTGCAGGGGAAACGGGTGCTGGCGCCTGGAGGGAGATACCTGTGGGTGGCGTGCGGTTCGCCTTCCACGGGCGGACGTCCACGAGTGATTTTCAGGATCCGGCGACGTCGCGGGCGTGGCAGCGTGCGATGTCGGATGAAGTGGTTGAGGGGTTCGGTGACGTGGCGGTCGAGTTCTTCGACGAGGGCTGTTCACGCCGTTGGTCGTGGGCAGACCGTCCGGCTGCGGCTGCCTTGATGGCCGCTGCGGAGGCTCCCGGTCGTGGATTCGATGCTGTGGTGGTGGGGGAGTACGAGCGGGCTTTCCACGGTGATCAATTTCGGGAGGTGGCAGCCAGGTTGGGCCGTGTGGGTGTGGGGATCTGGCTGCCGGAAGCAGGTGGCCTGGTTGAACTGGACAGCCCCGTGCACCAGGCGTTGATGGTTCTGTTGGGTGCGCAGGCTCGGTGCGTGCGCGGCAGCGGGTGTTGGCGGCGATGCGAGAGCAGACCCGGGTGCAGGGCCGGTTCCTGGGTGGCCGCCCGCCGTATGGCTACCGGTTGGTCGACGGTGGCCCGCACCCGAATGTGATGCATGCGCGATGGGGGCGGCGGGTGCAGGTGTTGGAGCCGGACCCGGAGACCGGGCCATGGGTGCGGTGGCTGTTCACCCAGCGTGCAGCCGGAAGGACAGTGTCCTCGATCGTCCGTGAGCTGAATGACCGCGGGGTTCCGTGCCCATCCAGCGCAGACCCGTCGAGAAACCCGCACCGTTCAGGACAGGGGTGGATCGCCCGCACGGTGGCGACGATCTTGGAAAATCCGTGGTACACGGGTCGGCAGGTGTGGAACCGACATGGCACGAAGGGCCACGGTCGAGGCGGTCGCCCACGTGGACGCGGCTCAGGACTGAGCGGTCGCAACCCGGCGACGGAGTGGGTGGTGTCGGAAGGAACCGCTCACGAGCCGTCGGTCGACGACGCCACGTTCACCGCGGTGCCGGGTATCGGGACGGCGAAGAACGGCGAGACCCGCCGTCACGTATTGGCCGGTTTGGTGGTGTGCGGGGTGTGCGATCGCCGGATGGACGGGCACCGGGTCCATGGTCACGCCGGTTACCGGTGCCGTCACGGGTACACCAGCGCCGGCCCTCGACCCGCAAGGGCGCCGCGCAACGTCTACGCGCGGGAGGAGCACCTCCTCGACGCCCTCCCCGGTCTGCTCGAGGTCGACGGCGGGGACACGGCCTCGAAGCTGATCGAGCAGTTGGCTGAGCGCGGCTTGGAGATCGTCTGCACCCACCACAATCGAGGGCTGAGACCATCGATGACCCAACGGCGGGCGAACGTGCTGACCCGATCAGGGCGGGGTGCTTTGCACTTGGGCTGAAACCACACCGACGCTGCTCGAGCGGACAGCCTGTGATCGACAGTCGGGCACACGGTGCCCCGAGGTCTGCTGGCTGACCGCGGGGCGAATCCGTGGGGTAAAGGAGTGTCCGAGGCCGGAGTTGCACGCTAACCACAACGCTCATCCTCCAGTCGTCATAATGACCGCAACACAACAGGAGCTATTGATCTTTGACAATAAAACAAGCCCGTTCGTAAAGTTCGTCAAATGTGATAACTTCGACATCTTTAATGGACTGCCTGTATTGCTCGAATGAGGTTACTTTTTCCGGATTTGCCAAATTTCGATCGGCAAACTCGCTAAGGCTTCCTATCACTAAAACCTGTCGGGGGCGGGCAGTCGAGATCTCAATGTTTGTTGCGGACCCGTCATCGTCATAGAGCCTGTGCAACTCGCCAGTGACTAGCCGTAGGGCTTTATGGGCCGTTTTTTGCACTTGGGCTACTCCGCCGACGACATCTTTGGAGACTTGATAGACGTCCGGAGCACGATACGGCGTGTTGGCTAGTAGGGGCGTTATATGGGTTTTGATTTCACACAGCAGTAGACTGCTGATGAAGCCCTTGGAGCGCATAACTGCATCACTGCGTTTTCCCGCTCCCGTGAAGATGTTGGCACCGGTTGTAATACGTTCCAGCTTTCCATCGGTCAATGGCGCGCAGGCTACCAGGTTGAGTCCATATCCGAAAATCCACGGATTGTCTTCGAAAAGAGCTTGCCAGACCGCTTCCGGACCTGCGGTCTGACTGCGAACCTGGTTGAAGTATTCTGAATCGTTCAGAAGTCGCCAAAAGCGCTGAAGTTGCGACTTACGGTTGCTGATCAGTTGAATATCTTTTTCCGTGAGACTACCGCCGATTGCAGTCCTGACAGCTTCGAGGAGTTTCGTCCGATCCTGGCCAGCCAGAAGCAGAGTCAACTCGGATTCATTGCTACTGTTCGGCCGGGGTTTGCTTTGAGGAAAGTCCAGTTCAACGCAGTCTTGAAGGAATTGAATGACCCTCCAAAAGTTTTCGTGGACGTCGCTGGTGTCGACAAGCGCCTTAATGTAGTAGGAAATCTCGATGCCAGGTATCATTTCCATGGCAACCGTTCTGGCGATCTTGGCCTTGTCTTTTTTCCACAATTTGATCCTGGGCGTGAGCAACCCATCCCTATTGACAAGGGTGACGTTGCACAAAGTGGCTACTTGCGGTCGATCGTCGAGTCTAAATTCGGTTACCGGGCAATTTCTACGCGTATCATAAAAGTAGGCAAAATCTCGACCTCGAATTTCTAGGTCAGAGAAGTCTTGTGTCGTCACATCAAACTCTGTCCTCGGTGGGCCAATGCGAAATTGTTCTGGCCCAGGAAGGACAGGAATAGTTACCTCGTTTCTCCAATCTTGCGATACGCGGGGCAGTGGTTCGAGTTGGCCTAGGATCAAAAGGGACTGCACATCTTCGCGCTCAAAATGAGCGAGCACGGTTTTTAGTCTTTGCCATATCTCACCGATCACTGTTTCTGTAAAGACAGGCAATAGGACTGAAGGAACGGTGAGAACTGCCTCATATGTGACTGCCTGCCAATTATCGTCAGGAATAGGGTGGTAGTAGCCGCCATCTTGACGCAGCGTTAGAGCGGACGCTCGGACCAGATCACGTGCCATGCCCTCACCATCGCGGTCAAGTAGCGCGCAGGTTTGTCCGAGGACAAGGTCCAGTTTGCTGACCTCATCATCATGGAGCGGCAAGGAGGCTAGCAAACTAGTAGCTTGCACGGGAGTTGATGTGTAAATTGGCCGACCTGATAGAAATTGAAAGCTACGAAGGGCCCATCCGTCCGCCCCCAAAAGGTAATTTAACTTCTCGACACGCAGCAATGTTTGATCGACATCGGGTAGTGCTTCCGGATGTACCACCCGTACGAGGAAATCGAGGAGTTCCTCGTCGGAGCCATCGACAAGTCCAAAATACGGGAAATCGAACACCCAGTCGTCGGGCCAATCCTGTGGGTTGACAACTCGATGCTGAGTAATGTCTTGTCGCGCTGTCTTGAATCGAGGATCTGTCGACGACAGCTTGTCGAGATCGTACAGAGGCTCCAAAAATTCGATCTCGTCGAGTCGCCCCCACCACGGGCCACCATCGCCACGCAGATAGTCGAAAATTTCGCGTCGCGTGAGCAACGTGATCCTAGGGGCATCGTGTGGAGTTGCGGAACCAGCGAACGGAGTCATGACACAAGGATGGACCCTCGCCGGTCTACATGGTAGGCGGATCGACAGATTGGCCCTTGACGTGGCGAACTAGCTCGACCTGGTTAGCTGATCAAGATCAAGACGCAGATGGACCAAAGGAGTCCTGCTGTGGAGCCCCTGGCTAGGAAGACACCAACGTCCCAGTCGGCGTGGCAAGTCGCGCTCAGCTTCGACCTGCGAGACTTCTACGAGACCGTTGACCTGAAGATGCTCTACACAGCGGAAGAGTGGACGGTCAATGTGACCATCCACCTCCATAGTAGGTATGGTGCTGGTTCCAAGGCACGAGTTGCTCGTTAACCACAACGCTGAGGATTAACTGAATTGGCAACCACAACAGTTTCGCTCCAGTCTCTGTTGAGTCGGTATTGTATAAAATGGCCTATGAAAGATGGTGCATCGTGCGCGCGATCTGCTAGTATCGCAAATCACAGTGCGCGCAGCGTCTAATAGTCGCTGTCACGAAAAGGAATGAGTCGAGCCTTGGGCGAGTATCGCAGCGAAATCCGCGACAGCGAAATCCAGCGTTTGGAAGATAAAGTAGCTGGCTTGAAGTACAGCGCCTACCTGCGCAGAGTCACCCTTAAAAGAATCCGAAAGTTCGTTGATAGGGTCGTCAGTTTTGACTTCCCAGTCACTGCCCTGGTTGGCCCCAACGGGGGAGGAAAAACGACGATTCTAGGTGCGGCTGGCTTGGCTTACAAAGGAATTACCCCTGGAACTTTTTTTGCGAAGAGTGGGCGCTATGACGCAAGCATGAAAAATTGGACAATTGAATATGAGATTATTGATAAGACTCTCAATGCCCGCCTGCCTGTGCAACGGACCGCAAGTTTTCCTCAATTGAAATGGAATCGGAAAGCCGTTGAACGGCCCGTATACTACTTCGGCGTATCGCGAACTGTTGCAGCCACAGAGCGTAAAGAGTTGATCAAAGCTATTGGTAGTAGCTTCGTCGCCAAAGGCGAGGTTGCATTGCCGGAGTCTGTCGTCGATGCAGTGGAGAGAATCCTTGGCAAGGACATGCAAGGTTGCAATCGGCTTAATATTGACAGTCAGGGCAGAACCACAATATTCGCAGTCCGAAATTCAGATGGCAGCGAGTACTCCGAATTTCATTTCGGCGCAGGAGAAGCCAGTGTTATTCGGATTGTTTCCGCCATAGAGCAGGCCGACGAAGGTGCAATGATACTAATTGAAGAGATCGAGAACGGTTTGCATCCCATTGCCACACGGCGCATGGTTGAGTACTTGATTGACGTTGCGCTGCGTAAGTCTTGTCAGGTCATATTTACGACGCATAGCAACGACGCTTTGGCACCGCTACCCTCGAAGGCTATTTGGGCTGCGTACGGCGGCGAAGTCCTTCAAGGAAAACTGGACATTAAAGCGCTCCGAACCCTTAGTGGGCAGATTGACGCCAAACTGGCAATTTTCGTTGAAGACGCTTTCGGTGAACTTATGATTGCCACCGCACTGCGTTACCATGGCGGTATTGAGATTGATGCGATTAAGATTCATGCGATGGGTGGCGAAGACCCGGCTTTCAAGGTGAATAAACAACATAACCTCGACCCCACTTCGCAATTCCCTTCTGTATGCATTCTTGACGGCGACCAAGCCGACAAGGTCGACGCTGGAAAAAGAGAATTTGTTTTTCCGGGTGAAAGCGATCCAGAAGCGCATGTTTTCGACTTGGTGTTACAGCACCTCGATGATCTTGCTGCACGTCTAACCGTTTCTTTGCAAATGCCAGTTGGCGCTCAAGAGCGCGTGAAAAAGGTAGTCAGGGATCGTGCTCTCACAAACCGCGATCGTCATCTCATATTTGAACAGATCGGAGAGGATCTCGATTTCACGGCAGGGATGATTGTCTCAAACGCATTCCTTGCGATGTGGGCGCAGAAATTCCCCAATGAGGTCAAAGATTTGATCGCAAATTTCATCAATTTGGCTCCTCTCGCGTAATTTTGATATTGCCGTTTGGGGAAACTGTCGAATCTTTCTCATGAAGTACTAGCGTTCGAGCGCCAGAGTGGAAATTTTCAGCAGGATTGGTGACAACGTTTTTGCTGGTCGCATGACGCTTCAACTTCCGACTACGTGCAATTACTTTTCTTCCGTAGTTGTTAGCATGTTCGGGTGCGGGTGGCGAAGCCAAATTCGGGCGACGGTGCGGAGTGCACGAGTGCTGGCCCAGTCATG
>NZ_JAJCXD010000020.1:0-54240 GCF_021056305.1 Actinokineospora sp. PR83 | reverse complement strand
CGCCCGCGGGTGGTCGCGGGGCGGGCGGGTGGAACGGCGGGCGCACCGCCGCGGCCTCCGGGTCCGTCGCCGGGACCGGGACCCCGGCGCCGCCGGTGGTGGCGGGCGGGCGCGGGAACAGCAGCGAGTACGGCGGCGCGTGGTCGGGGGCCCGGCCCGGCGGCGTCGGGGTGGTGGGCCGCCCCGACGGCGTCGCCGGGTGCGGGGTGGCCGGATGGGGATCGGCTGAGTTGGACGGCGGTGTGGACATGTCGCTCCTGGCGCTGGGTCGGGCGCGGGACCGGTGGCCCCGGGTGGGACCACCGGCACCCGGCTAGAGACCGATCTGGACGTTCTCCAGCACGGCCAGCGCGTCCGGCACCAGCACGGCGGCCGAGTAGTAGGCGCTCACCAGGTAGGAGATGACCGCCTTCTCGTTGACGCCCATGAACCGCACCGACAGGCTCGGCTGGTACTCGTCCGGGATGCCGGTCTGGTGCAGGCCGATGACGCCCTGGTCGGCCTCGCCGGTGCGCATGAGCAGCATGGACGTGGTCCGGGTGTCCGACACCGGGATCTTGTTGCACGGCAGCACCGGCACCCCGCGCCACGACGGCACCTGGTGGCCCGCGATGTCGACGTTGGCCGGGTAGATGCCGCGCTTGCTGCACTCGCGGCCGAAGGCGGCGATGGCCCGCGGGTGCGCCAGGATCACGCCCGGGTTCTTCCACACCTTGGCCAGCAGCTCGTCCAGGTCGTCCGGGGTGGGCGCCCCGGTGCGGGTGTGGATGCGCTGGCGGGCGTCGGCGTTGTGCAGCAGGCCGAAGTCCCGGTTGTTGATCAGCTCGTGCTCCTGGCGCTCGCGCAGCGCCTCGATGGTCAGCCGGAGCTGCTGCTCGACCTGGTCCATCGGCTGGTTGTAGAGGTCGGCGACGCGGCTGTGCACCCGCAGCACGGTCTGCGCGACGCTCAGCTCGTACTCGCGCGGGGCGTCCTGGTAGTCGACGAAGGTGCCCGGCAGCTCCACCTCGCCGGTGTGGCCCGCGGACAGCTCGATCGGCTTCTCGCCGTCGCGGTTGCCCGAGTCGGACTCGGCGAAGGCGCGCAGGTGCTCGGCCAGCGCGGGGGAGCGCTCCACCAGGTTCTGGAAGTCCGCGCGGCGCACCGCGAGCACGGTGGTGTTGGTGGCGGCGCGGGCGGTGAAGTCCCAGATCCGCTCCTCCAGCAGGCCCCACTGGTCGAAGTAGTCGCCGTCGGCGACCACGCCGACCACGGCCTCCTCGCCGTAGCGGCCCGCGGCGCGCTGCTCGACCCGGCCGTGCGCGATGACCAGGAACCGGTCCTCGGCGTGGCCCCACTCGACGATGGTGTCGCCCGCGGCGTAGGTCTCCTCGGCGAACAGGTTCGCCAGCGCGCCCAGGGTCTCCTCGTCGTCGAACTCGCGCAGGAACGCCAGTTCGCGCAGGTCACCGGCGATCACCCGGGACTGCGAGCCGCTGCGGTCGACGTCGATGCGGCCGTCGCCGACGACGTAGCTGCGCCGCTGGTTGACCCGGTAGGTGCCGCCGCTGACCTGCACCCACGGCAGGACCCGCAGCAGCCAGCGAGAGGTGATCTCCTGCATCTGCGGCACGGACTTGGTCGTGGTCGCGAGGTTTCTCGCCGCCGCCGTCCCCAGGGACTGCTGCGACGGCTGCGCGGCGGGGTCCAAGGGGTGCAGGGTCTCGGTCACAGCGGTACCGCCATTCCTGATCCGGATTTCACGAGGTGGGAGGAGTTGCCGAAGGTTCGGCGCGGGCGGAAGTGGGCCCCGCGGTCGTGCCCTCGGCCGACCGGGTGTCCGGGTTTGTCCCTGTGCCCCAAACGTTCGACACCGACGGCGTCGAAGCTAGCACCGCTGATCGGGGGGCGGCAGTCCCCGAATGGGATGGTCGTGTCCCAGCAAGTGGAATCAGATGTCCGACTTGGATCGACTCGGAGTGACCGTCGAGTCGATCTTTCACTCGATCCGTCCGGGCGCTGCGGCAAATGGGGTCAGGTGCCGTGGAACGCTGGTGACGGAGACGGCAGACTGGTCCAATGAGCGGTTCGGTGGTTGTCCTCGGTGGAGGAAGTGAAATCGGTTCGGCTCTGGCCCGACGGCTGGTGGCAGGCGGCGCCAGGGAAGTCGTGCTGGCGGCCAGGGACACGAGCGCCCTGGCGGAGCGGGAACGGGAGCTGCGCGCGGCGGGCGCGACCCGGGTGACCCGTGTGGACTTCGACGCGGACGACCTCGCCGCGCACCCGTCCGTCCTCTCCCGGATCGTCGCCGAGCACGGACCGGTGGCCACCGCCGTGGTCGCCTTCGGGGTGCTCGGCGACCAGGCCAGGGCGGAACGCGACGTCGACCACGCCCTGGCGGTCGTGCACACCGACTACGTGGCGCAGGTGAGCGTCCTGAGCCACCTGGCGAACCTGTTGCGGGAACAGGGAAGCGGGGACGTCGTCGCGTTCTCGTCCGTCGCCGGGGTCCGGGTGCGCCGGGCGAACTACGTCTACGGCTCCGCGAAGGCGGGCCTCGACGGGTTCGCGGGCGGCCTGTCCGACGCGCTGGTGGGCAGCGGTGTCCGACTGCTCGTGGTGCGCCCCGGGTTCGTGGTCGGGCGCATGACCGAGGGCATGGCACCGGCGCCCCTGTCGAGTACGCCAGAACAGGTGGCGCGCGCGGCGGCCCGCGCCCTGGCGGGCGGCAAGCGCGACGTGTGGGTGCCGGGGGCGCTGCGCCCGCTCTTCTTCGGACTGCGCCTGCTGCCCCGGTGGCTGTGGCGGCGGATGCCCCGCTGAGGTGAACCCGATTCGCACTGTCGTGGGTGGACGCCCGGTTGCCGGGGCTGTCGGTGACCTGTTCTCAGCCGGTCAGCCACCGGTCGAGCGCGGCCACCACCCGGGGCCGGGCCCAGTAGCCGCTGTGGTCGACCGAGTCGGCGGCGGCGAACACCTCCGGCTCCCCGACCGGGAACGCCGACGCGCCGTTGGCGGCGAACACGCCCTCGGTGGGCACCACGAGGTCGTTGGGGGCGCTGCCGAACACCAGGTCGGTCAGCCCGTCGCGGGCGCAGGCCAGCAGCGGCGCCCCGGGCGGCGGGTCGTAGTCCGACGCCACCGCCCGGTAGACCGCCGCGTGCGGGGCGGGTACGTTGAGCCGGGTGGTGAGGAACTCGCCCGCCGGGTTCATCGACATCAGCCCCTCCAACCCCTTGAGCACGCCCAGCGCCAACTGCTTCACCACGGTCAGGACCACGTCGAGCACGTCGGTCACCGCGTTGGCGGGCACAAGCTGGAGCAGGTTCGTCATCCGGTCCAGCCACTTGTCCAGGTTGTCCGGGTGCGCCAGGGCGGTTCCCGCGTTCGGGGTCGCCACCATCACCAGCGTCCGCACCCGCAGCCGCCCCGGGTCCAGCCCCACCTCGCCGGGCAGCTCGCACAGCACCCGGCCCACCAGCCCGCCGCGCGAGTGCGCCAGGACGTCGACCTCCAGCCCCGCCCCCTCGGGCACCTGCTCCACCAGCTCCCGCGCGTTCACCACCGGGTCCACCGACAGGGTGCGGTGGTCGAAGGCCAGCACCCGCCCGCCGTAGCGCTCGTGCAGCCGCAGCACGGCCTCCCGGGGCAGCCCGCCGAAACCCGCGTGGCTGGAGCTGGCGGTCCCGTGCACGAACAGCAGCGCGGGCCCCGCCGCCAGCGCCGCCCAGTCCGGCCCGGCCGGGTCCACCGGCTGCGGCAGCGCGTGGTCGTCGGCGGTGAACCGGCGCAGCCGCACCGGCCGGTACCGCTGCTCCCACCGGCTGACGAAGAACTCCCCGACCTCCCCGACCACCGGGTCGACCAACGGGAACACCAGCACCTTCAACAGCTTCGACCCCAGCGCCCCGAGCAGCCCGCGCGACGGGTCCGCCCCCGGGTCCACCGGCGCCACCCGGCGGGCGATCGTGTAGGAGCGCCGGTCACCGCCGCGCGTCGCCACCTCCGCCGGGGTGATGTCGTCGGGCAGGACCCAGCTCAGCACCCCCTGCTCGTCCTTGGCGAGCACCACCTGCCCGAGCCCGGTCCCCGGCCCGGGCACCTCGAAGCGCACCCCCGGCCCGCCTGCGGCCGTCGACCGGGTCGCCCCGGAGGCCAGCTCGGGCACCTCCACCGGGTCCAGCAGCTCCACGGTCAACTGCTCGTCGAAACCGTTGCGCGCCAACGCCGACAGCAACTCCGCCGACGCCGCCTCGGCGCCGCGCATCCCCGTGCCGCCCGCCGGGTGCACCTCCACCCGGCCGATCAGCCCCGGTGAGCTGACCACCACGTCCCCGATCCGCACGTCCGTGCCGTCCGGGCGCAGGTCCTCAGCCATCGCGGTCCTCCTTCACAGGTGCAGGGCGAGTCGTGGGTGCCCGAAGAACTGGTACGCCATGGTGGTCGCGGGCTTGCCGTCCCGGGTCCGCCGGTCGACGCCCGCCCGCAACCCGCGCAGCACCTCGGCGGCGGGCAGCCCGCGGTAGACCGCCGCGTAGAACGCCTCGGCCAGCTCGCTCGCCGCCACGTCGTCGACGTTCCACAGTGGAGCGACCACGCCGCACGCGCCCGCGGCGAGGAACGCCCGCGCCAGCCCGGAGTAGTCGCCGAGCACGGTACCGCCCGCACCGACCTGGCAGGCGTTGAGGAAGACGAAGGGGTGGCCGGTGAACGACATCGCCGACACGTGCTCCGGGCTCAGGAACCGCGGCACCAACCGGTTCGGGTCGGCGGGTGCCGGGGCCAGCAGCACCAAGCCGTCCTGGGCGTTGTCCGGGTCGAACTTGCCGTGCAGCGCGAAGTGCACCGCCCGGGCGGGCGGCCCGGACTCCAGGAAGTCCAACACCGCCGAGTGCAGCGGCGCCACCTCCGCGCACGGCGGGTACGCCGCCGCCAACCCCGCCGCCTCCGCCTCGGCGCTGGGCAACCGGTTCCATCCCGGCACCCCCTCGTACCGGGCCGTCACCACCGCCCGCCCCGCCCCCGAGGCCCGCACCGGCGGCGTCGGCCGCGGCCGACGCGTGTCCAACACCCACCGCCCCAGCACCACCCTGGCCCCCAGGAACGGGCTGCGGTCCGGCTCGGGTTCGTCCAGCACCGCCAACTCCCACGGCACGTGCGGCTCGGCGCTGAGCAGCAACACCGACGGCGGCGCCGGGGCCCGCGCCGCCACCACCGCCCGGATCGCGTCCGCCACCGGCACCGGCACCTTGTCACCGATCTCCCGGCCCAACCCGATCAACGTCAACACGGCGTCCCGGGGATCGGCCACCGCCCCCATCTTCAACCGCACCGCCCTGGCCAACCCCGCCGGGTCGTCCCCGATCCCCACCCGGTGCGGCCCCGGCACCCCCACCACCCCCGGCAAGGGGGAACGCGCACTCCACAACAACGTCTGCCCGCCCACGTCCGCCCCGCGCTCCACCACGACCACCAGGTCCGGCGCGTCGGCCGCCAACAGCGGCCCGAGGTCCAGGCTGTCCCCGCCGACGAGGTCCAACCGCTCCCCGGGCCCATCGGTCACCTGCACCGTGCGCGACCCGTACCCGCGCAACGCCCCGCCGACGAAGTACGCCGCCCCGATCTCCCGCCGGACCCCCAGGTCCACCCCGGCCAGCGCCCGCACCCGCAGGTTGATCCGGGGGAACGGGTTGGTGCCGGTGGCGGCCAGGGTCACCGGGTTCGCCCACCCCACCGGCGCGAACGCCACCGGGTCGAACACCACGGTCACCTCGATCAGCACATCCCCCTCGGGCACCCGCAGCGACCCGGTGCCGGTCACCTCGGCGGAGGGCTCGGCGCCGATGCCGACCACGAGGTCGAACTCCGCGCCGGGCGGCACCACCTCCGGTGCCGCCACCACGGGCCAGGCCACCCGCTCCGACCCGGCACCGCGACCGCCGGTCGGTGTGCACCGGTCCCGCCCGCCCGCAGGTGGGAATGCCTGGCCATACCCGCCGTTGGCGGGAGGTCGGCCACCACTCCCCTGCTGGGGGGTGTGGTCGTGCTCACCCGGGTCCTCGTCGACCGGCGTCCAGTGCCCGACGCTGTCCCGGGGCTGGTCGGGCAGTTCAGCGGGCTCCGGGGTCGGGTGGGCGGGCCAGGTGCCGTCGAGCACGTCGGCCAGCAGCTCCGCGGCCAGCAGGCCCGCCAGGTCATCGGTGAGCAGGGGGAGCAGGCCGCGGTAGAGGGTCCGCCGCGGCGCCGGGCCCAGCAGCGCGGCCAGGTCCCCGGCGCTCAACCCGGTGTGCGTGGTCAGCCAGAGCCGGGCCAGCGCTCCCACCGGGATCGCGCCCGGCGCCAACCGGTCGACCACGGCGGTGATGGTCGCGCGGTCCCACCGGTCCGGTTCGCCCGCCAGGAGTTCGGCGGCCTCGTCCTCCGACAGCAGGCGCAGGTCGTCGGCCAGGCTGTCGAGGTCGGCCCCGGCGACCAGCTCGCGCCGCAGGTGCCGGACCCGCTCCGGGTCCGGCACCCACCGCGCCGGAGCCCCCTGGCCCAGTGCGGCCAAGGCGTCGCGCACCGCGGCCACCGCCTCCGCGCGGCGAGCCGGGTCCCGCAGCAGGGCGGTCAGGTCCGCTGTCGACATCGCACCCCCCGGTACACCGTGTGTCGTCGGCCGGGGTCGATTGTGTCACCCGGGCACCCCGCCCCGACGTGCTTCCCGCCGACCGGCCGTGCGAAGCTCTCGACATGCGCGGGTTCTCGGGTGTGCGGTGGTGCCGGTGGTCGACGCACTGACCTCCGCGCTCAACTGGGTCGCCCTCGGTGCCGCGCTGTGGGCGCTGGTCCTGGTCGTGCTGTTCCGCCCGCCGCTGCCGGGCCGCCCGGACGGGTGGGCCTACCTCGGGCTGCTGGTCCTGCTGGAACTGGGCCTGCTGGCGCAGGCCGTCGTCGGCTTCGTGAACCTGGCGACGACCGACCGCGACGTCGAGGCGCTCACCTTCGGCGGCTACCTGCTGGGCGCGCTGCTGGTGCTGCCGATCGCGGTGTTCTGGTCACTGGCCGAGCGCACCCGGTGGGGCATCGCGGTCCTGGTGATCGGCTGCCTGGTGGTCCCGGTGCTGAACCTGCGACTCGACCAGGTCTGGGCGGCGGTCCCCGGTGTCTGACCCCCGACCCGAGGCGCACCCGCCCCCCGATCCCGCCGCTCGACCCGACGCGCACCCGACTCCCGATCCCGCCCCCGGGACCGGGGCGCACCCGGCCGCTGAGCCTGCCCCCCACGACGCGCACCCGAACCCCGGGCCCGAATCGAGCACCGAGTCGCACGGGCAGCCCCGGCCGGGGCTGCGGGCGGCCACCCGCAGCGGCCCGGGCCGGTTGCTGATCGCCGTCTACGCGTTGTTCGCGCTCGCCGCGTGCGCGCGGTCGGCGGTGCAGCTCGGCACCCACTTCGACCGGGCCCCGCTGGCCTACCTGCTCTCCGCCCTCGCCGCCGTCGTCTACGTGGTGGCGACCGCGGGGCTCGTGCGGGGCTCGGCGGCCTCGCGCCGGGTGGCGGTGGTGTCCTGCACGGTGGAGCTGGTGGGGGTCGTGGCGGTGGGCGCGTTCAGCCTGCTCGACCCGGCCGCTTTCCCCGATGCGACCGTGTGGTCGCTATTCGGGCGGGGATACGGATTCGTCCCGCTGGTGCTGCCGGTGCTGGGCCTGCTGTGGATCCGGCGCAGCGCCGCCCTCGCGGGCGCGCATTGACTCCGAAGGCGCCGCCCCGGCGTGGTCGCCCGTATTGGTCCTGTCGCAATTCGGTCTCGGATTGGCCGCCGTCGAATTCCCGGCGTCACTCGGTTGGGTTAATCCGAGGTGTCGGAAAAGTGTCCGTTCCGGGTTCGCGGATGCCGTTCGAGGAGACCGCCGAGTGGTGGCGCGGGTGCGGCGGAGTGCGTCGGGGGCTCACCTTGCTCCCCTCAACTGCGACTACTTAAGGCACTCTTAAGGTCACGGTTGGTTACTCACCAACCGTGACGAAGATGGCCAGTGACTACCCTTCGGCGTCGTGACCTATTCCGTCCATTGCAAAAAGTCCTCGACCGTGAGAGGAAGCGGGCAGCCCGGTACCCCCTGCGGGACCATTCGGATAGGCCGAATGGGCCACCGTGCGGGCGAGGTCACCTCCGGGAATCGCATTGTTCATCGAGTCAATTGGCAAAGCTTCCACAATGGCCGTCGAAGCCGTTAGATTCATCCCGGACGGGGGGGAACGGAGAAAAACCGTCACATTGCGTGACTGGCGACAGAGTTCCCATCGTGCACGCGGACGGGACGCGCGGAGAAAGCGGAGAGGCAGACCATGGCGCTGGTCGAACGGCATGAGGAACTCGGCACACTCACCCGGCTCTACGCCGAGTGCGCCCGGGGCAGGGGCCAGGTCGCGCTCGTCAGCGGCGGCGTCGCCAGCGGCAAGACCGAACTGCTGCACACCTTCGCCGAGCACGTCGCCGCCGCGGGGGCCGTGCTGATGACCGCCACCGGCTCGCGCGCCGAGCGGACGCTGCGCTTCGGCGTGGTCCTGCAACTCGCGCAGAGCCCGGCGATCCCGGTCGAGCTGGCCGAGGACGCCACCCGCCGGGTCCGCGCCCAGCAGGCCGAACCGGTCGAGGACCCCAACGCCCTCGGCCGCGCCGGGGCCCGGCTGCTCGACACCCTCTGCGCCACCCTGATCGAACTGGCCAAGAAGCAGCCCGTGGTGATCGCCGTCGACGACGTGCAGTTCGCCGACGGCGCCTCGCTGGAGGCCCTGCTCTACTTACAGCGGCGGATGCGCTTCGGCCGCGTCCTGGTGGTGCTCACCGAGTGGGCCCAGCCCCGCCCCACCCAGGCCGTGTTCCGCGCCGAGGTCACCCGCCAACCCAACACCTCGCAGCTACGGCTGTCCCCGCTGTCGGCCGAGGGCGTCGCCGACCTGCTCGCCGACCGCTTCGACCCGGCCACCGCCGCCGCCCTCGCCCCGGTGCACCACGCCGTCAGCGGCGGCAACCCGCTGCTGGTCAACGCCCTCGCCGAGGACCACCGCGCCGCGCTGCGCGCCGGTGCCCGGGCGGGGGAGTCCGACATCGCCGTGGGGCCGGAGTTCGCCGCAGGCGTGCTGGCCTGCCTGCACCGCGGGGAACCGGCGATGCGCCAGGTGGCCCGCGGGCTCGCCCTGCTCGGCGACGCCGCCACCCCGGCGCTGCTCGGCGCCCTGCTGGAGATGACCTCCGACGCCGCCGCGCAGGCGCTCGACGTGCTGGAACTGGCCGGGCTGCTGGACGCGGGCCGCTTCCGGCACCCGGTGGCCAAGACCGCCGTGCTCGACGGCATGGCCGTCGCCGACCGCGCCGACCTGCACCTGCGCGCCGCCCGGCTGCGGCTGCGCGACGGCGCCCAGGCCGCCGACGTCGCCGCGCACCTGACCGCCGCCGCCGACCTGGACGCCCCGGTCGAGGGCCAGTGGGCGGTGTCGGTGCTGCGCCACGCCGCCCAGGAGGACCTGGTCGCCGACCGCCTCGCCCCCGCGCTGCGCGGCCTGGAGCTGGCCGCCCGGATCACCCGCGACGACGACGAGCGCGCCGACCTGATCACCCTGCTGCTGCGGGTGGAGTGGCGGCGCAACCCCTCCGCCGCAGCCCGCTACCTGGGCCCGCTGCGCGCCGCGCGGACCGCGGGCAGGCTGACCCCGCGCAACCGGCTGCACCTGGCCAAGTTCCTGCTCTGGTACGGCCACACCCGCGAGCTGTCGGACACCCTGGCCGAGCTGTCCGGGGCCACCGCGCACGCCCCGGCCACCGGGCAGGCCGGGTTGGCCCTGCGCTGGCTGGAGTTCCTGCACCCGACGGTGGTCCCCGCGGTGCCCGCGCCCAGGGTGGCCGGGGCGATCACCGACCCGTGGTCGCGGGTGTCGGCGATGCTCGACCGCATCCGCGGCGGCGGTGCGCGCACCGAGATCGTCACCGCCGCCGAGCAGATCCTGCAGAGCTGCCGCCTCGGCGAGCAGACCCTCGGCTCGCAGCTCTCCGCCCTGGTGGCGCTGATCCTGGCCGACCGCAACGACCGGGCCGCGTACTGGTGCGACGCGCTGCTGGCCGAGGCGACCGGCCGCGGCGCCGACACCTGGCTGGCCGTGCTGGGCGCGATCCGCGCCGAGGTGGCGCTGCGCCAGGGCGACCTGCCCGCCGCCGCCGAGCGCGCCCAGGCCGCCATCGACCTGCTGACCCCGCAGGGGTGGGGCGTGGCGATCGGGGTGCCGCTGTCGGTGCGGGTGGCCGCGGCCACCGCCATGGGCGAGCACGAGCCGGCCGCCACCCTCCTGCGGATGCCGGTGCCGGAGGCCATGTTCCAGACCCAGTTCGGCCTGCGCTACCTGCACGCCCGCGCCGGGCACAACCTCGCCACCGGCCGCGCGCACGCCGCCCTCGCCGACCACCAGCGCTGCGGTGCGCTGATGGCGCACTGGGACCTGGACCTGCCGACCCTGGTGCCGTGGCGCTCCGGCGCCGCCGCCGCGCACCTGGCGCTGGGCAACCGGGACGCGGCTCGCGCGCTGATGGCCGAGCAACTGGCCCGGCCCGGCTGCGACGGCCCGCGCACCCGCGGCCAGTCGCTGCGCGTGCTGGCCGCGGCGGCCACCGCCGACCGGCGCACCGCGCTGCTGCTGGAGTCGGTGGAGGCCCTGCACGCGGGCGGCGACCGCTACGAACTCGCCCGGTCGCTGCTGGCGCTGAGCCACGCGCACAACGCCGCGGCCGACTGCGAGAAGGCCCGCACGGTCGCCCGCCGCGCGGCCCAGCTTGCCAAGGGCTGCCAGGCGGAGCCGCTCACCCGCGAGCTGCTCCCGGGACGGGAGGCGGACGTGCCCGAACAGACCACGGATCGGCGGACGGCGGACACGGCGGTGCTCGACCTGCTCAGCGACGCCGAGCGCCGGGTCGCGGTGCTGGCCGCGCTCGGGCACACCAACCGCGAGATCGGCGGCAAGCTCTACATCACCGTCAGCACGGTGGAGCAGCACCTGACCCGGGTCTACCGAAAGCTGAACGTCAGCCGCCGCACCGACCTGCCCGCGGGCCTGCCGCAGCAGCTCCTCGCCTCCGCCGCGGCGGACGAGAGCTGATCCGATCGGTGGAACCGCCGGGTGGGCCGGGCGTGATCGCCCCGACCCACCCGGCGGACCTCAGTCGGCGGTCGCCAGGCTGTTCTCGATGTGCCGGGAGATGCGGTCGATGACCTGCGGCACCACGGCGTTGAGGTAGAAGTGCCCGCCGGGGAACACCTCCAGCGTGAACGACCCGGTGGTGTGCTCGGCCCAGCGCGCCGCCTCGTCCGGGGTCACCTTCGGGTCGCTGTCGCCCACCAGCGCCCGGATCGGCACCGCCACCGACTGCCCCGGGGTGGGCCGGTAGGTCTCGGCGGCCTTGTAGTCGGCGCGGATCGACGGCAGCACCATGCGCAGCACCTCGTCGTCGTCGAGCAGCTGCGACTCGGTCCCGTTGAGCCGCTTGATCTCCGCGATCAGCCCGTCGTCACCGCTGAGGTGCACCCGCTCGTCGCGCACCGCGTTCGGCGCCCGCCGCCCGGAGGCGAACAACCCGGCCGGGGCCACCCCCCTGGCCTCCAACCGGATCGCCAGCTCGTAGGCCAGCGAGGCGCCCATGCTGTGCCCGAACAGCGTCAGCGGCTTGTCCGCGAACGGGACCACCACGTCCACGAGCGCGTCCGCCAACGCCTGCACGCTGTCGAGGCACGGCTCGTGCCGCCGGTCCTGCCGCCCCGGGTACTGCACCGCGAGCACCTCCACCCGGGGCGCCATCGCCCGCGACACCGGGAAGAAGTAGCTCGCCGAACCGCCCGCGTGCGGCAGGCACAGCAGGCGCGCGGCCGCGTCCGGGGACGGGTGGAACCTGCGCACCCACAGCTCGGTCGTGTCGGTCGCTGCCATGTCGGATCGGTGTCCCTCCGCCGTGCTGGAAAGTGCCGTTCGGGAAAGCCCGCGCTCCACCGGGAGCCGCTCCCATGGTGACCCGGAAGTCCGCCGCGGTGGGCGAACTGCCGCGGGCATGTTCGTGATCAGCGTCACCCCGCCCGTGCGCCGCGCCCACCCCGGTCGACTGTTCCAGCGCGGGCGCGGGCCGACAACCCCGTGCCCGCCCCTACCGCGGCACAACGCGGTTGTCCTATCTGTACAAAGAACACGCCCGCCCGCGCACCGGTAGGGGTGACCGCCGGTACCCCTAAAACCCCCTGGTCGCCGGGTTTTCGCCGCCGTGCCGCAGGATGCGCGGTGTTGTCGAGCGAAGCTCGCGGGGCGCGGGACGGTCACGGCTTCTCCGGGCTTGCGGACCGGGAGTACATTTCCCAGGCCGTGCACCGCTCGCGGGGTGGAGGGAAGACCGGATGGCGCTGGTCGAACGCCGAACCGCAGGCACCGGTCTGGCGCGCGCGCTGGCCGAGAGCGCCGCGGGCGCGGGCCGCTTCGCCGCCGTCACCGGCGCACTCGCCTGCGGCAAGACCACGCTGCTCGCCGACTTCGCCGACCGCGCGCTGGAATCCGGCGCACTGGTGCTGACCGCGACCGGCTCGCGCGGCGAACAGGACCTCCCGCTCGGCGCGGTCCGCCAACTGGCGGCGGGCCTGCCGGACCCGTCCACGTCCCGCTTCGTCGAGTCCACCCTCGCCGCCGCCGCCCGAGGCCCGGTCGTCCTCACGGTCGACGACGTGCAGCACGTGGACGCGGAATCCCTCAACGTCCTCACCGCGCTGCGCGGGCGCTCGGCCGCCGCCCCGGTCGTGGTCGTCCTGGCCGAACGCGAACCGGTTTCCGGCACCGACCTGGTCCGCACCGCAGACCACCGGGTCCGCCTGCCACCCCTGTCCGCCACCGGCGTGGCGGAGCTGATCACCCGCAGCACCGGGGCACCCCCCGACCGCGCCCGCGCCGCGGCCTACCACCGCATCAGCGGCGGCAACCCGGTCCTGCTGCACGCCCTCCTCGCCGACGCCCCCACCGAACCCGGCCAGGGCACGGCATTCCGCCAAGCGGTCCTGTCGTGCCTGCACCGCTGGGACGACGGCGTCCCCGACCTGGCCAAGGCGGCGGCGGTCCTCGGCAACCAGGCCCTCCCCGGCCTCATCGCCGACCTGGCGGGCACCACCAGGTCAGCGGTGGCGACCATGACCGGCGCCCTGACGTCGGCGGGCCTCATGTCCGGCGGCCGCATCGCCCGCACCGCGGTGCGGGAAGCGGTCCTGGGCGCCCTCACCGGAGAAGAACGAGCAGACCTGCACCACCGAGCCGCCGCCCTCCTGCACGACCGCGGCGCCTGCCCCGCGGAAGTCGCCCACCACCTGGTCGCCGCAGGCCGCACCGACCACCCCTGGGCCACCGAAGTCCTCCACACCGCAGCAGCCACCGACGACGGCCCCTTCGCCGTCCGCTGCCTGGAACTGGCCCTCCCGACTTCCCCCACCCCCCAACGAACCGCAGACGCCCTGGCCGCCGCCGAATGGCGCTACAACCCCGTCCCCCGCCCCGACACCACCTTCCCCGACTTCCCCACCTCGGTCACCACCACTCCCACCGCCGCCTACCCTGCCTCCGGGGGCCCCGTCGCCACTGTTGCGGCCGGCCCCGCCGCTGGCCTTGCCGCCGCCGCTGGCGGCAGGACCGCCGCTACCGCTGCCTGCGGCCCTGCTGCTGCCGTTGCTGCCTGCTGCCCCGCCGGCACTGCTGTGGCCTGCCCTGCCGCCTCCGCTGGTCCCGCCACCTCCACTGGCGGCGGTCCTGCTGTCACCCCCGCGCCTGCCGCTGGCGGCGGGGGCGTCTCCGCTGCTGTGGGCGGCCCGGCCGTTGCCACCACCGACGCTGGTCCTGCCGCCTGCGCTGGCCCCACCACCGCTGGTGGCCCTGCTGCGGCCACCGCCTGCCCCGGCACCCCCGCCGATCCCGCCACCAGTGGCTCCACCGAGGGCGGTCTTGTCGGCTCTGCCGGTGATTCCGCCACCCCCGCCGATCGCCTTGTCGGTTCCGCCGATCCCACCGCCGCCCGCTCTGCCGGTGATCCCGCCGCCCGCCCCACCCGCGGCGCGACCACCCCCGCCGCCGACCCAGGCGGCTCCCGCCGCGCGGCTTCCCGCGCCGAGGGTGCGGCAGGCCGGACCGGCAGCGACCTCCACCGCGCGGCGAACCCCGCCCACCACGGCTTCGCCGATCCCGTCGTCGCCGCCCGGCACGGGCTCTGGCACGTGGATCCGGACACCGCCGCCGCCCTCCTGGCCGCCGCCCGCCGTGCTGATCCTCGGGTGGGTGCCGAGCTGACCCTCGCCGACGACTGGCTGCGTGGCCCCCGCCGCCCCCGGCCCGTTCCGGAGCCCGCGCGGGCCGACGACCGCTGGCAGCGCTCCGCTGCCGCGCTGTTGCCCGGGCTCCTCGCGGGTGCGCTCCCGGATGTGGTCCGGGACGCGGAGCGGGTGCTCCGCGGCTGCCCGCTGACCGACCACACGCTTGAGGTGCTCGCGGGCGCGCTCGCCGCCCTCGTGCACGCCGACCGGGTCGACCTGGCTGCCCGGTGGGGGGACGACCTGCTCGGGCGGGCGCGGGAACGGGGTGCCACCACGTGGTCGGCCGTGCTCGGCGCGGCGCGCGCGGAGATCTCGCTGCGCCAGGGTGCGCTGCGGGTGGCGCGGTCCACGGCCGAGGAGAGCCTGCGGATGCTCCCCGACCGCTCCTGGGGCATCCTGGTGGCGCTGCCGCTGGCGACGATGCTCAGCGCGGAGACCGCGCTCGGCGTCACCCCGAGCGCCGCGCTGCGCCACGTCCTGCCGGAATCGGCCTACGACACCGTCTTCGGCGTCCGCTACCTGTACGCCCGCGGGATGCACCACCTGGCCACCGACCGGGTCCTGGCGGGCGTGGCGGACCTGGAGGAGTGCGGGCGGCGGATGATCGCCTGGGGTCTCGACCTGCCGTCCCTCGCTCCCTGGCGCACCGGTCTGGCCGCCGCGCACCTGCGCGCGGGCCGGGTGCGCGCCGCCGCCCTGCTGGCCGACGAGCAGTTGGCCCTGCCCGCCGCCGCCAGCCGGTACACGCGGGCGCTGGCCCTGCGGGTGTTGGCGCGCAGCCGGGGGGCGGGCCTGCTGCACCAGGCGGCCGAGGAGTTCCGGGCCGCGGGGGACCGGTACGCCGCCGCGGTGTCCCTGGCGGAGTTGAGCCGGACCCTCACCGAGGGCGGTGACCCCGCCGAGGCCCGCCGGGTGGCCAGGAGCGCCACCGACGAGGCCAGGCTGTGCGGGGTGACCGACCTGGTCGACCGCGTCCTGCGGCACCGCCCCGCCGCCCACCCCGAACCCGCCGACGCGGCCTTCGCCGACCTCAGCGAGGCCGAGCAGCGGGTCGCCACCCTCGCCGCCCTCGGCCACACCAACAAGGAGATCGCCGACCGCCTGCACGTCACGGTGAGCACGGTCGAGCAGCACCTCACCCGCGTCTACCGCAAGCTCGGCGTCCGGCGCCGGGGTGACCTGCCCGCCCGGCTGGCCACCGACCGCCCCGCCTGACACCGGCCGGGCACCGCGCTCACCCCAGCATCCCCAGCACCCGTTCCCCCACCGCGTTGGCCACAGTGGACACGAACGACGTCAGGTACAGGTGGCCCCCGGAGAACAACTGCAACTCGAAGGCCCCCGAGGTGACGGACTGCCAGGTGGCGACCTCCTCGGCCCGCGCCACCGGGTCCTCGTCGCCGACCATCCCCACCACCGGCGCCCCCACCCGCGCGTCGCCCCACCGGTAGGTCGCCGCCGCCGAGAGGTCCGCGTGCGCCGCACCCGAGGACTCGGCCGACTCCGCCACCCGGTGCCGCGGCGGTCCCGGCGCCCCCGAGACGAACAGCACCAGCGGCGGCCGCCGCAGCCGCAGGGCCGTCTCGAAGGCGACCACCGCCCCCATCCCGTGCCCGAACAGCGCCACCGGCAGGTCCGACCGGGCAGCCCCGGCGATCCCGTCGGCCAACTCCTGCACCGTCCGCGCGGGCGCCTCGCCCCGGCGGTCCCGGCGGCCCGGGTACTGCACCCCCAGGACCTCCACCGGGTGCGACACCGCGCGGGCGAAGGACAGGTAGAACAGGGCGTCGGCGCCCGCGGGCGGGAGGCAGACGACCCTGGCCGCCGGGCTGTCGCAGGCGCGCAGGCGGCGCAGCCAGGAATCCCCCGGTCCACTCATCGGATCCCCGACTCCCTTTCCCCGACGCTCGGCCCAAGGTGCCACCCCGGTTCGGCCGGGCTCAACCCCTAGGGTGCCGCCGGGCGCCCGCTCCCGGCGAAAGCCGGGGATCAGGGGTTCGGATAGGGGCATAACCCGGACGCTGGCCCCCGGCTCGGGTGGGCGCTGACCTCAACGATCATCGTGCCGGGCATTTGAACTGACCCCGCTTTTTGTCACCGGGAACGCAAAAAGGCGGTATCCGAACAATCACGCACGGCATTCGCTCTTTGCGCGAGCGAACAACGTGGAAAAAACCGCCCCGGGGCCGCCCGAAAACGATGGCGGCCGGGGATGATGGTGGATGTCGGAATGAGGGGTGGGGGACATGGTGCTCGGTCGGGTGGTGGTCGGGTCGGTGGTGGCCGCCCTCCTCGGCGGGTGCGCCGCAGGGGCCTCGCAGGTGCCCACGGTGACCGCGGCGGGACGGCCGACGGCGGCACCCGCGGCGACCAGGACCCTCGACCTGGCCAAGGCCGTCGACCCGTGCGCGGTGGTGCCGAAGAGCATCCCGCTGGGCCTCGGCGTCTACGGACCCGGCCAGCCGCACGGCGGCGAGGCGGGGAGCACGCGGTTCTGCGTGTGGGCCGACCGGGTGGAGTGGCCCCGGATCAGCGTCGGCTTCAGCGACAACGACCCGCTGGCCGCCGCCTACCAGGACTCGGCGCGGCCCGGTGCCGACGGGACCGGGCTGCGGTGGAAGCTGTTCGAGCAGATCAGCGTCGACGGCCAGCCCGCCCTGGTGCGCGCGCAGCGGACCGACGGCACCGTGCTGTGCGAGGTGGTCGTCGGCGCCGGGAACGGCGGGGGCGTCGTCGTGGCCGCCGGGGCGAGCGGGGCCAACGACACCAAGGGGCAGTGCCAGACCGCCGTGTCGGTCGCCGAACAGGTCGTGACCGCACTGCGCTGACCCTCACCGCGGCCGACATCCCCGGCGGTCTGCCCTTTTCCGGCAATGGTGCCCACCGCGTGGACGGCATTTCCGCATTTGTTCCGCTCCGGGTTCTTGTCACCCCGAGCACAAGATCCGGTACTGTCCGATTTGAGCGCTTCGGCGTCGTGGCCCCACGTGCGGGCCCCCGGAGGCGACCCCAGGAGGACTCCCACATGTTCAAGCGGATGCTCTCGGCCTTCGGCGTCGGTGGCCCGTCGGTGGACACCGTGCTCGACTCACCGCACGCCTACCCCGGGCAGGTCGTCACCGGGCAGGTGCGGGTGCAGGGCGGCAGCGCGCGTGCCGAGATCGACCGGATCGTGCTGTCGCTGGTCACCAGGGTGGAGGTCGAGCACGGGGACCACGAGGGCGTGGGCACCGGCGAACTCCTGCGGGTGGTCGTGGCCGACCGCCTGGTCATCCCGGAGAACCAGCGGGTGGACGTGCCGTTCCGGATCGAACTGCCGTGGGAGGCGCCGATCACCGCCGTCTCCGGCTCCCCGCTGCCGAGGATGTCGGTCGGCCTGCGCACCGAACTGGTCATCGCGGGCGCCCCGGACAAGGGCGACCTCGACCCGATCCAGGTGCACCCCCTGCCCTCGCAGGACCGGGTGCTCGACGCCTTCGGCGCCCTGGGCTTCCAGTTCAGCAGCGCCGACGTGGAGGCCGGGGTGCTGCACGGGGTGCCCCAGCAGCTCGGCTTCTTCCAGGAGATCGAGTTCTACCCGCCGCGCGAGGCGGCAGGCCGGATCAACCAGGTCGAGCTGACCTTCGTGGCCACCCCGCACGAGCTGTACGTGGTCCTGGAGGCCGACAAGCGCGGCGGCCTCTTCCGCTCCGGCGGCGACGCCTTCGGCCACTTCCGGATGACCCACCAGGAAGCCGAGCGCACCGACTGGGCCCCCATCGTGGGCGACTGGCTCACCCAGGTCGCAGGCCGCGGCGGCCACTCCGCCTTCGGCCACCAGGACCACGGCCACCACAGCAGCCACTACGGCGACCAGCACCACCACCGCGGCCCCGGCATGGGCGGCATCGTCGGCGGCGCGGCGGCGGGCATCGTCGGCGGCATGGTCCTCGGCGAGGTCTTCGAGGAGGTCTTCGAAGACGAGTGAGATTTCCCGGGTAGGGCCGCGCCGCACGAACGGCGCGGCCCTACCCGGCTTGGCGGCCAGCTACCCGCAACCCCACACCGCGCAGCCGGCAACCACCCCCGCAACCGCCGGCCCGGTGACCAACTGCCCGGGTGGGTGGATGTGCTTGGGTGGGGGTGCCGATCATGTGCAAGCCTGCCTGGGCTGTGGGGCATCTCTTCAGCCCCACTCGGTCACACTGGGCGCATGATCGGCGTAGGGGCCCCGCCCAAGCGGATCCACCCACCCGGGCACGCCCCCAAAATCCCGGCGCTTTAACCAACGGCACGGCTGAGCAGATCCGGCCCACCCGGGCACCAAGCCGGGCAGACGCGGCCTAGTACGGCTCGCCGAGGCACGCCCGGATCGCGGCCCGGTCCACCCACCCCAGGTGCGCCTCGGCCAGCGCCCCGCGGAAGCTGAACCGGTGGATCTGCCGCCACCGCGCCACCCGCCCGTCCCGCCCGCTCTGGGCGAGGTTGGGCGCCCGGTAGGTGCCGGTCAGCTCCAGGTGGATCTCCACGGTGTCCCTCCCGCAGTCGCGGATGAACGGGACCCGGGCGTACAGGTCCGGCATGGATCGCCGGATCGCGAGCACGGCCGCTTCCAGGCCGCGCACGCCGTCGTCGAAGAGGCGGGTGCCGGAAACGTCGCGGATGCCGGGGTGGGCGAAGTCCGCGACGACCGCGAGGTCTCCCTCGTTCAGTGCTTCCCGGACGAACGCCTCGGTGATGGCGAACCGGGTCGCGGTGTCGGTGGCGGTGAGGGTGGCGGTCATCGTTCTCCCGGATCGTGGGTGTTGCGGATCCGGTGGGGGAGCGGCGAGTGCGTCGAGTGTAAGTGCCGGGTCCGCGCCGACGCGAGCCAGGCCGCGGGCACGTCCCCCAGTCGAGATCCCCCACGGCCCAACCGGTGCACGCGACCGGGTTGTCCGGTGTGGACAACCCGGTGCGCCCGGCGGGGCCGCCGAGTCCGCCCCGGGTGCGGTGGCTCGCGCCGAACCGGCCCGGGAGGCACCCCCGGCCGCGAGCGCGCCCACCGCGCCGGAGGGACCCACCGAGGCGTTCGGCGATTTCGCTTGTTCGCCCCCTGCCGAACCGCTGACGGCGCACAGCCGCGATCCGCTGCCCCGCGGCCGTCACCCGGTCGGCGGTGCGCCGGGGGTGGCCCGGCGTGCGGTGTCGGGATCGGACCCGGGCGACCGGGGGAGTTCGCTGCGATCAGTGGGTGACAAACGGGCCGCAAACAGGCCGTGGAGTGCCGCTGTTGGCTTACCCTGGGGGAACAGAGTCGATCACATGCGGGGTGGTGGCGCCGGTGGAACTTCGCGTGGACGAGTTGGTCGGCAAGACCATCCGACGGGTGCGGCGGGTGCACTACGTCGACCCGAGCGGTGAGCCGGACACGGGGTCCGGGTTCATCGAACTGAGCGCCGACGACGGTTTTGTCGCCCTCTTCGACTCCGGTGCCGACGGCGAGTCCATCCGCGTCGAGGCCCGGGAGTGGGTCGACCCGTTCACCGAGCCGCTGACCGAGGAGAACCGCGAGTTCGTCCGCAGGCACGGCAAGTGGACGGTCTTCGACCGTTCCGCGGCGGCCGGGTACGCCCAGGTCGTCGGCAACACGGTGGTCGCCGTGCACCTCACCCACGCCGGGGAGAAGGTCGTCGGGCTCGACATCGTCCTGGACCGGTGCTTCGTGTCGCTGGAGGTCCGGGCGGACGAGCTGCGGGTCCTCATCTCCGTCCTCTGACCCACCGGGAACCGGTGGCGGACCACGTGGTCACCCCGGGTGATCGTGTGGCCGGATTGTGACTGGGAACTCCGGGTCCCGACTACTCAGGGATACTGTTCTTAGCCTAACCTAATCCCGCTCGGTCCGGTCGGAGTGCGGGAGGTGGCATGGCGCAGGTGACCGCCCGGCGGACCGGCAGCCTCTCCCTGGGGCTGCTGCTGGCCGCCGCGCTGCTGGTCGCGGTGGCCGTGGCGAGCGTGTTCATCGGGACCAAGCCGATCCCGGCGGGCACGGTCGTGGACGCGCTGCTGCGCTTCGACCCGACCGACAACGACCACCTGTTCGTGCGGGCCGAACGGGTGCCGCGCACGCTGGTGGGCCTGCTCGTCGGCGCCGCGCTCGGCGTCGCGGGGGCGGTCATGCAGGCGGTGGCGCGCAACCCGCTGGCCGACCCGGGGGTGCTCGGCGTCAACGCGGGCGCGGCGCTGTTCGTGGTCATCGGCATCAACCTGTTCGGCGTCACCGCGCTCACCGGCTACGTGTGGTTCGGCTTCGCGGGCGCGCTGGTCGCCTCCCTGCTGGTGTACGGGGTGGGGGCGATGGGGCGCGAGGGGGCCACGCCGATCAAGCTGGCCCTGTCCGGGGCCGCCACCAACGCCGCCTTCGTCTCGCTGACCACCGCTGTGCTGCTGACCGACTCCGACACCTTCGACCAGTTCCGCTTCTGGCAGGTCGGTGCCCTGTCCGGGCGCTCCATGGCGGTCTTCTGGCAGGCGTTGCCGTTCATCGCGCTCGGGTTGGTCGTCGCGCTCGGTGCCGCCCGCTCGCTGAACACCCTGTCCCTGGGCGACGACCTGGCCCGCTCGCTCGGCCAGGACGTCACCCGCACGCGCGTCGTGGCCGGGCTCGCCGTGGTGCTGCTGTGCGGGGCGGCCACGGCGAGCGTGGGGCCGATCGCCTTCGTGGGCCTGGCGGTGCCGCTGCTCGCCCGCGCCGTCACCGGGCCCGACCACCGCTGGCTGCTGCCGTACTCGATGGTGCTGGCCCCGGTCCTGGTGGTCGGCGCGGACGTCGTCGGCCGGGTCGTCGCCCGACCCGGTGAGTTGCAGGTCGGGATCCTCACCGCGGTCATCGGGGCACCGGTGTTCATCGCCATCGTGCGCGGCCGGAAGGTGGCCGGGCTGTGACGACACCGCCACCGGGCGCTGCCCGTGTCGGAGCCCCTGCGCGCGGACGGGCGCGGCTCGGGTGCCGGATGCTCTCGCGTCGAGGTGGGGCGTGATGGCGGTGTCGGCCGGGAGTGCGGCGGTCGCGGCCAGTCGGGGGCGGGTGCGGCGGCGGTTCGCGGTGGTGACCGGGGCGCTGGGGGTGCTGCTCGTCGTGTTCTTCGGCGTGGCGCTCACCTGGGGGCGGGGGTACGTGCCGCTGCCGGACGTGCTGTCCACCCTGGTCGGCCTGGGGAGCCGGAGCACCGACTACATCATCCTCGACCTGAAGCTGCCCCGGGCGTTGGCGGCCGTGCTGGTGGGGCTGGCCTTCGGCGTGTCCGGGGCGATCTTCCAGAGCCTGCTGGGCAACCCGCTGGCCAGCCCGGACGTCATCGGCATCAACACCGGCGCCAGCGCCGCGGCCGTGCTGGGCATCGTCGCGTTCGGACTCAGCGGCACCGCCGTCTCGGTCGTCGCCCTGGCGGGTGCCCTGCTGACCGCGGCCCTGATGTACGCGCTGACCTGGCGCGGCGGCATCTCCGGTTCGCGGCTGGTGCTGGTCGGCATCGGCGTCGCGGCGATCCTGCTGAGCGTCGTGTCGTACCTGATGACGCGGTCGCGGGTGGCCACCGCGCAGGACGCCCTGGTGTGGCTGACCGGCAGCCTCAACGGTCGCAACTGGACACAGGTGGTGCCGCTGTCGGTGCTGCTCGCGGTGCTGCTGCCCGCGGTGGCGGTGCTCGCCCGCACCCTGGGCCTGCTGCGCCTGGGCGACGACGCCGCCCGCGGCCTCGGGGTCGCGGTGGAACCCGCCCGGCTCGCGCTGCTGGGCTGTGCGGTCGCCCTCGCCGGGGCGGGCACCGCGGCGGCCGGGCCGGTGGCGTTCGTGGCGCTGCTCGCCGCCCCCATCGGCCGCAGGCTGACCCGCGACGGTGGCCCGGCGCTGGTGGCGTCCGGGCTGGTCGGCGCGGCCGTGGTGCTGGTCGCCGACTTCGCCGCGCAGAACCTGCCCGGCCTGCCGCAGTACCCGGTGGGGGTGCTGACCGGCGCGGTCGGCGCCCCGTACCTGCTCCTGCTGCTGGCCAGGGCCAACCGGACCGGGAAGGGCGGATGATGACGGCCGAGCACACCCTGCGCACCGACGCGCTGCGGCTGGCCTACGACCGCCGCGAGGTGGTCAAGGGGTTGACCGTGGCGATCCCGCCGGGCCGGGTCACCATGATCGTCGGCCCGAACGCCTGCGGGAAGTCCACCCTGCTGCGCGGCCTCGCCCGGCTGCTGACCCCCGCCTCCGGCACGGTCCACCTCGACGACCGCGAGCTGCACACCATCCCCAGCCGGGAACTGGCCACGGTGCTGGGCATCCTCCCGCAGACGCCGGTCGCCCCCGAGGGCATCACCGTCGCGGACCTGGTCGGCCGGGGCCGCTACCCGCACCAGGGCTGGTTCCGCCGCTGGACCGCGGAGGACGACGCCGCGGTCGCCGAGGCGTTGGCCGCCACGGACACCCTGGAGGTGGCGGCCCGCCCGGTGGAGGAGCTGTCGGGCGGGCAGCGGCAGCGGGTGTGGATCGCCATGGCCCTGGCCCAGCGCACCGACCTGCTGCTGCTCGACGAGCCGACCACCTACCTCGACATCACCCACCAGGTCGAGGTGCTCGACCTGCTCACCGACCTCAACCGCACCCAGGGCACCACGGTCGTCGTGGTGCTGCACGACCTGAACCTGGCCTGCCGCTACGCCGACCACCTCATCGCCATGCGCGCCGGGGAGATCGTCGCCGAGGGCAGCCCGACCGAGGTGGTGACCGAGGAGGTCATCGAGCGTGTGTTCGGACTCCGCGCGCACGTCGTGCCGGACCCGGTGTCCGCCACCCCGATGATCGTCCCCATCGGCCGCCACCACTGCGCAGAACAAGGAGAACCCCAGTGATCAGACGCATCGCCGCCGTGCTGGCCGCCGCGGGCCTGGCCCTCGCGGGCTGCGGCCAGGTGGAGGAGCCCGGCGACAACACCACGGCCCAGGCGGGCCCCACCGTGCAGACCCGCTTCGGCCCGGTCACCGTCCCCGCCAACCCCACCAGGGTCATCGCCCTGGGCTGGTCCGACGCCGAAACCGCCCTGGCCCTGGGCGTCCAACCGATCGCCGCCAGCGACTGGCTCGCCTTCGGCGGCGAGGGCGTGGGCCCGTGGGCGGCGGGCAGGTACACCACCCCGCCCAAGATCCTGCCCACGCTGGAACTGGACTACCCCGCCATCGCCCAACTCCAACCGGACCTGATCCTCAACACCCGCTCGGACAACTCCGAGGAGAAGTACCGGGAGCTGAGCAAGATCGCCCCCACGGTCTCCTCGCCTGCGGGCGTGGTGGCCTACGGAACCACCTGGCGCCAACAGGTGGACCTCGTCTCCCAGGCCCTGGGCAAGCCCGAAGAGGGCAAGCGCCTCACCACCGAGGTCGACAACGCCTTCACCAAGGCCAAGACCGACCACCCCACCCTCACCGGCAAGACGGTCGCGGTGGGCGCCCACTACTCCGACAAGTACAGCGCCTACGTCCGAGGCGACTCCCGAGTGGACTTCCTGGAAAGCCTGGGCCTCACCAACAAGCCCGAGGTCCAAGCCCTGGCCGGGGAGAGCTTCGCCGTGGACCTCTCCCGAGAACAAATCGAACTCCTCAGCGCCGACCTGACCGTCGTCTTCCCCATCGGCACCGACGGCACACCCCTGCGCAACGACCAGGTCCTCAACCAGATCCCCTCGGCCAAGGCAGGCCACCTGGTCATCCTGGACGACAAGACCCTGGTGAACGCCTTCTCCAGCGGCTCCACCCTGGGCACCCTCTACGCGATCGACAAGGCCACCCCCCTCTTCACCACCGCCCTCGGCGCCTGACCCACCCGGCCCAGGCCCCCGGCCGGGCCGGCCAGCCCGGCCCGGCCCGGGCTGACCCACCCGGCCGACCCAGCCAGCCGGCTGCCTGGCCGGCCTGGCCTGGCCGACCCGGCCCGGCCTGCCCTGGCTAACCAGTCCATTCCTGCTTGCCCGCTGGACCAACGAGCCTGGCCTAGGGATCTGGCTCAGAACCTGTTGACCACCCCGAAAACCGCCAGCCCGGTGACCAACTGCCCGGGTGGGTGGATTTGCTTGGGTGGGGGAGCCGATCATGTGCAAGCCTGCCCGGGCTGTGGGGCATCCCTTCAGCCCCACTCGGTCACACTGGGCGCATGATCGGCGTAGGGGCCCCGCCCAAGCGGATCCACCCACCCGGGCACCAGCGACAAAATCCCCGGCGCTTCAAGCCCAGACACGGCCAAGCAGATCCACCCATCCGGGCACCACCACTAAATCCCGGCGCTTCAAACCAGACGCGGCCCAACCCCAGCGCTCAGCCCCGATGCTCAGCCCCAGCGCTCAACCTCGACGCTCAGCCCCAACCTGACCACGAGCAGCAGCAGGCCCCAACCGCCAAGCCAGAAACAAAACCGTCGACTTGACCACAGCGGTCATCAACGCCCCCGTCCCCGGCACCACCGGCCGAAAAGACGCCGTCCAGGTCAGCTCCGTCCCCCCGTCCGCAGCGGGCCGGAACTCGACTGCCGCCTCGTAGTCGCGCACCGGGATGTTGCGCCCCACCATGCGGTAGGCCAACCGCGACGGCGGGTGCAGCTCGGTGATGCGCTCCCGGATCAGCACCGGCCACATCCCGGCGACCCGGACCGAGCCCACCTCCCCGGTGCCCTCGGCCCACCGGGACGTCATGATCACCGGCCGCGCCCAGGTCGACCAGTGCGCGGCGTCGGCCAGTACCGCGAACACCCGCTCGGGGGGTGCGGTGTACTTCCGCCGGATCACGTACCCGTGCTGCCGTGCCATCGCCGTCCACCCTCGTCGTCGAGAAACCGGTGGTCAGCAGAGCACGGCTTCGACCACCCGGACAAGGCGACCGGGAGAACACCGTGCGGATCCGCAAAAGCCGATCACGTGGGTGACAACGCTCAACCGGCCTCCCGCTCGGCGCTCAGCAGCCGTTGCTTCGCGGCGGCTCCGAACACGTACTCGCCGGGGGAGCCGTCGGAGCGGACGACCCGGTGGCAGGGGATGACCAGCGGCACCGGGTTGTTGCCCACCGCCGTCCCCACCGCGCGCACGGCCTTGGGGCGGCCGATCTGCGCGGCGATCCAGCCGTACGGGCGGGTCTGCCCGCGCGGGATCTGCCGGGTGGCCTGGAGCACCTCGCGTTCGAACTCGGTCAGGGTGTCCAGGTCCAGTGGCAGCTCGGCCGGGGGGTTGCCGTCGAGGGCTGCGCGTAGGCCCGGGGGTTCCCGGTCGGTGCGGCGCAGTGGTCGGCCGAAGCGGGTGTGGAAGGAGGTGGCGAAATCGCCGGTCGCGGTGCGGTCGGGCAGGCCCACCACCCGCACGTAGCTGATCCCCCGGCCGGAGAAGGCGATGTCGATCTCGCCGATCGGGCCCGGGACCCGGGTCCAGTCGGCGAACAGGGAGTCGGTGAGGTCGGTGGCGGGTGCCGCGACCAGTTCGGCGAGGCCTTCGAGTACCGCGTCGTAGTTCACAGCTTCTCCTTTCGACGTCCGGGTTCGGTGTAGAGCGACCGCAGCGTCGCCAGCCCGCGGGCGGTGTGCGACTTGACCGTGTTCTCCGGGAGCCGCAGCACCTCGGCCGCCTCGGCCACCGGCAGCCCGACCACGTGCCGCAGCACCACGGCGAGCCGTTGCCGCTCGGGCAGTCCGGCCAGCAGGTCGGCCAGTTCGCGGCTGGTCTCCTCGCGCTCGAACACCTCCGCCGCACCCGGGCCCAGCGGCTCGGCGGAGGCCCCGGTGGGCGAGGCCGACAACGCCGACGCCAGGGGTGCCTGTCGCGGGCGCCGGGTCGCCGTGCGCACCAGGTTGCGCCAGGTGTTGAGCAGGATCGTCAACAGCCACGGCCGCACCCGCAGTGCCGCGATCCGCTCCCCGTCGTAGCCCACCAGTGCCCGGTAGGCCCGCAGGAACGTCTCGGCGGACAGGTCCTCGGCGTCGGAGTTGCCGAGTTGCGCGCAGAGCCGGGCCGCCACCGAGTACACGTCGCGCTGGTACCGGCGCACCACCTCCTCGAACCCCCGGTCGCGGTCCGCGAGCAGGAGCGGGACCAGGTCGGCGTCGACGGGGACCTCACCGGGTGGGGCGTTCGGCAGGACTGCCGTGGTGGTGGGAACGATGTCCATACCCTTAAGAACACCGGGTTCCGGCATCGGTTGCACTTCAGTCGACCTGTTCGAGGCGGCCGTCGACGTGCCGGGCGAACCGGCCCCGCTCGCGGCCGTGGGTGGGCGCCTGGTCCGGCCACGGCCAGCCGCCGAACCGGGTGTCCTGGAAGTCGCGCAGCGCCTGGTGGATCTCCGCCTCGGTGTTCATCACGAACGGCCCGTACCTGGCCACCGGTTCGCCGATCGGCCGCCCCTGCAGCAGCAGCGCGTCGACCGGCGTCGACCCCGCGGTCAGCGCGACCGGCACCGACGCGTCGAGCACCACGCCGGTGTCGTCGCCCACCGACGTGTCCGCGACCCGGAGCCGGTCGCCCCCGAACACGTACAGCACCCGGCCGGTCTCCCGCCCCGCCGCCGCGGGCAGTTCCCAGGACGCCCCGGCGTCGAGCCGGACGTGCCAGATGGCCAGGTCGGCGTCGGGGCGGGCGGCCCAGGAGTTCGGTGGTGGCTGCGGTGGCTCCGCCGCGCCGAGCGCGCCCGCGATGACCGTCACCACCACGCCCCCGGCGGGGCGGTGGCGGGGCACGTCGCCGTCCCAGAACATGGTGAAGTACGGGTCCACCAGCTTGTCCGAGGCGGGCAGGTTCAGCCAGATCTGGAACAGGTGCAGCGGGTTGGGCCCGTCCCGCTCCAGCAGCGGGAACATCTCCGCGTGCACGATCCCGCGCCCGGCGGTGAGCCACTGCACGTCGCCCCGGCCGAAGCGGGCCGCGGCGCCGAGGGAGTCGCTGTGGTCGATGTGGCCCTCGCGGACGTAGGTGACCGTCTCGAAGCCGCGGTGCGGGTGGCCGGGGAAGCCCGGGACCTCCAGCCCGTGGTACATCGACCAGCCGTCCAGGCCGGAGAAGTCCTGCCCCAGGTCCCGGTCCTCGATCGGCACGGCGGGGGCCATGCGGTCGTCTCCCGGTGGGTACGCGTCGTCGTGGTGCGCGCAGAACAGGAACGGGTCGAGCGTGGGCCACTGCGATCCCAGTGGGACGGTCTGCAGAACGGGGCTTGTCATGTTCCCCAGGCTAGGTGGAAAGCCCGACGATCGCGTTCAGTTGTCCACAGGCTTGCGCGCGACCGCGATGTCGCGGGTGATCGCCTGGTCGACGCGGTGCTCGAAGCCCCGGTACGGACCGTCGTCGAGCGGCTGCAACCCCGCAGAGGCCAGCGCGTCGAGCACCGACTCGCGGCTGGTGACGACGTTGTTCCAGGAGATGCCCAGCGCCCCGCCCGCCCGCAGCAGCCGCGCCCAGCCGGGTGCCGCCGCCGAGATCAGCTCCAGCGGGCTGCGGTCCAGCGGCCGCGGTCCGGCCGCGCGCGACCCGTGCCGGACCCCGTAGGGCGCGTCGCCGACGACCACGTCGAACGTCCCGGCGCGGAAGAACTCCCCGGCCTTCACCGTGTCCGCGTTGACGTAGCCCAGGTCCAGCGCGTCGCCCGCCTTGTAGCTCTCGCGGTCCACGCCGATCGAGGCCTTGAGCTGCCGCCCGACGTTCTGCTTCTCGCGCCGGATGCGCACCACCTCGGCGGTGTGCTTGACCCGCTTGCGCTTGAGCCAGGTCTGCAGGAACGTCGAGTACGCGTCGAAGTCCTGCTGG
Organism: Actinokineospora sp. PR83; assembly: GCF_021056305.1. Taxonomy (NCBI): domain Bacteria; kingdom Bacillati; phylum Actinomycetota; class Actinomycetes; order Pseudonocardiales; family Pseudonocardiaceae; genus Actinokineospora; species Actinokineospora sp. PR83. The sequence goes on along the minus strand of NZ_JAJCXD010000020.1, from coordinate 26,134 downwards.
TCCAGGTCGATCCCGGCGGCGTGCCACCCGTACATGAGCGCCTGGTTGAGCGTCGTCCCCCGCCCGCACACCGGGTCCAGCACGCGCAGCCGCCGGTCGAGCATGTGCGGCGCCGCGGTCGAGGACAGCACGGTCACGTTCAGCAGCAGCTTGGTGAAGTGCTCGTTCGTCTTGCCCGAGTACTTCTGGATGGTCAGCAGGTCGTCGTCGAACCTGTCCAGCCGCCGCAGCTCCACCGGCTCCAGCAGGCCTCCGTCGCGGACGGCGAAGAGGGCGAAGGCCGACGACAGGTTCGCCAGGAACTCCGCGTCGCGGCCGTCGAGGTCGGCGCGGAACCCGACGTAGCGCACGCCCGCGATGTCGGTCTCGGCGATGTCGGTGAGCCGCCCGCCGAGGACGGCCTGGTTGACCACCTCCAGCTCCGCGGTGGTCAGCGCCACCGAGGCCTCGGCGTAGACGCGGTTCGCGGCTGGCTGCACAAGCAGCGCGTACTGGGTCATGGCTCCCGCTGATCAGGTCGGAGAAGTGCTGGTCAGGGGCAGTTTAGAGCATCGAGGAGGCCGACAGGAACAACTGTCTTGACAAATAAAATTGTCGGTGACAGGGTTCTCCCCATGCACGAGGTGGCAGTGATCGAAGACCCGGCCGCGGCCGAGGTCACGCTCGACCCGGTGCGCGCCGGTCTGCTGGCCGCGCTCGTCGAACCCGGCTCGGCCAGCACGCTGGCCGCGGCGGTCGGCCTGCCGCGGCAGAAGGTCAACTACCACCTGCGCGCCCTGGAGAAGCACGGCCTGGTCGAACTGGTCGAGGAGCGCCGCAAGGGCAACTGCACGGAACGGGTCATGCAGGCCAGCGCGGCCTCGTACGTGATCTCGCCCAGCGCGCTGGCCGCGGTCGCCCCCGACCCGGACCGGTCGCCCGACCAGCTCTCCGCCCGCTGGCTGATGGCCCTGGCCGCCCGGCTCGTCCGGGAACTGGGCAGGCTCATCGCCGGGGCGAACGCCGCCGACCGGCGGTTGGCCACCTACGCCGCCGACGCCAGGGTCACCTTCGCCTCCGCCGCCGACCGGGCGGCCTTCGCCGGTGAACTCCAGGGCGCGGTGGCGGACCTGGTCCGCCGCTACCACAGCGAGAACGCACCGAACGGGCGCGAGCACCGCTTCATCGTGGCGCTGCACCCGGCCATCACCCGAGACTTCAGCACGGAAGCCAAGGAGAAGTGAGAATGTCGGAGAAGTTCCAGATCGAGCGCGAGGTCGTCCTCAGCGCCACCCCGGAGCAGGTCTTCGCGGCGGTCACCGACGGCCTCGCGGGCTGGCTGTTCCCCGGCTCGCCGCCCCCGGCCGACGGCACCCCGGACGAGTCCGGCACCCGCGCGCTGGTCTGGGACGCCCCGAACCACCTGCACACCCGGACCGACGGCGAGGGCGGCTGGTTCAACGCCCTGGAGCACATCATCGAGGCCCGCGACGGCGGCACGACCGTCGTGCGCTACGTCCACAGCGGGGTCTTCGCCGACGACTGGGACACCCAGTTCGACGCGGCGGGCAAGCACACGGACTTCTACCTGCACTCGCTCGGGCAGTACCTGGAGCACTTCGCGGGCAGGCCGGTCACCTACGTCGCCGCCCCCGGCACCGGGGCCTCGCAGTTCCCCGGCGCCGTCGACAAGCTGCACGCCGCCCTGGGGCTCACCTCGGACAGCGAGCCGGGTGACAAGATCACCCTGGACATCCCCGGCCTGGCGCCGGTCGAGGGCGAGGTGGACTACCTGGAGGGCCAGTTCGTCGGCATCCGCACCGCCGACTCGCTGCTGCGCTTCTACGCCCGCGAGCCGTGGGGGATGCCGGTCGCCGCCGCGCACCACGTGTTCGCCCCGGACGCCGACGCCGAGGCCCTCACCAAGGCTTGGAACGCCTGGCTGGACGGGGTGTACGCCTGATGCGCACCTCCGACACCACTGTTCTGCGCGCCCGCCTGACCGGACCGGCGGTGTCCGGTGCCGTCCTCTCGGCGGTGCGGGTCGTCGTCGGGTTCCTTTTTCTCTGCCACGGGTTGCAGGGCTTCGGCCTGTTCGGCGGCGTCGACACCATGGGCACGGCGGTGCCGGTCGGCTCCTGGCCCGGCTGGTACGCAGGCGTGATCGAGGTCGTCGGCGGTGCCCTGGTGCTGCTCGGCCTGCTCACCAGGCCCGCCGCGCTGGTCTGCTCCGGGGCGATGGCCTACGCGTACTTCACCGTGCACCAGCCCATGGCGGCGCTGCCGTTGCAGAACATGGGCGAGCAGGCCGTGCTGTTCTGCTGGGTGTTCCTGCTGATCGCGGCGCTGGGCCCCGGCCCGTTCGCGCTCTCGGCGCTGCGGCGGCGCTGACGGCGGGCGCCTGTGGCACGGTGGGCGCATGAGCTGGAACGGCGAGGAGTACCAACGGCGGTTCGACGCGCTGGCGGCCACCGGCACCGACGTCCACGGCGAGGCCACCTTCGTCCGCGCCTTCGCCCCGACCACCGTCCTCGACGCGGGGTGCGGCACCGGGCGCGTCGCCGTCGAGCTGGCCCGCCACGGGATCGAGGTCACCGGCACCGACGTCGACGAGTCCATGCTCGCCACCGCGGCCCGCCTCGGCCCGGGCATCGAGTGGGTTCCCGCCGACCTCACCACCCTCGACCTCGGGCGGGTGTTCGACGTGGTGGTCATGGCGGGCAACGTCCCCCTCTTCACCCCGCCGGGCACCCAGGCGGCGCTGGTGGCGGGCGTCGCGCGGCACGTGCGCCCGGGCGGGGTGCTGATCGCGGGCTTCTCCCTGGACCGCGGCTACGGCACCGCCGACTACGACGGGCACGCGGCCGCCGCCGGGCTCGTCCTCGACTCCCGGTTCGCCACCTGGTCCCGCGACCCGTTCGAGGGCGGCGACTACGCGGTGTCGGTGCACCGGGCGGCCTGACCGGGAACGCGGTCAGAGCAGGGAACGGGCGTGGGCCGTGGCCGCGGCGATGTCCTGGCGGACGACGGGCCCGTGGCCGGGCAGGACCACGTCCGCGTCCACGGCCGCCAGGGTGTCCAGGGCGGCGACGGTCTGCGCCTGGTCGTGGCTGAAGAACGGGCGGAGGAGTTGGGGGCCGTCCACCGACGAGGTGGGGTGGGCGGTGACCAGGGTGTCGCCGGTGATGATCGCGCCCGCGGCGGGCAGGTGGTAGGCGCAGTGGCCGCTGGTGTGGCCCGGGGTGGGGACGGGGATGGGCGCGCCCGGCACGTCCAGCGGGTCCGGGAACGGTGTGGCGGTGGGGATCTCGATGTCCTTCAACGCCCCCGCGCGGACCAGGTAGAGGCTCCAGGACAGGAAACCCGGGCGCCAGAGGTTGGTGAGGACGTCGACGGGGGTGGCCTGCTGGAGGAACTCGCGGCGGGCGTGGCGGGCCTCGGGTTCGGTGCCGTGCACGGGAACCGGCACCTCGGCGAGCAGCCGGGGGAGGCCGCCGATGTGGTCGACGTGGGCGTGGGTGAGCAGGACCGCCGCGATCTGCTCCAGCCGGAAGCCGATGCTCTCCACCGAGTGCCGCAGCGCCGGGAAGTCGGCCGGGTAGCCGCTGTCGACCAGGGTGAGCGCGTCGCCCTCGGTCAGGAGGGTCCAGTTTACGTGGGTGCTCTCGACGAAGTGGACGCCGTCGGCGACCTGCGTCACGGTCGGTGCGGGCACGGTGGTTCCTTTCGGTTATCCTGAAAAGGATTCGGGAAGCCACTCTAACGATCAACGCCCGCCCGGGTTACGGTCGTCGTGGTCACAGGTCCACTCGGGAACTTCCCGCACGCCTTCGTGGACGTTCCGGAAAACCCGTTTGCCGCTGGTGGAACGGTTCAGTTGGATACCGGTGGTAACGCGACCCGGCTGATGATGCACTCAGAGTAGTCACTGCTGCTCCGAATGGGGTAAACGCAGCTTCTCTCAGGCTCGTCTCAGCTTGTGGCACCAATTGACACCCCCCGACCGGGGTGGTGATGCTCTTCGGCATGCGCTCCTCACTCCCCCTGGTCTGGCGGCTCCACGTCGACCTGTGCCTGCAGTCCAGCGCGCTCTGATCAGTCCGAGTAGGACTATCCACTCCCGTTAGACCCCAAGTATTCCCGCGGCCCTGCCGTGTGGACTCCCGACGCGTGCCCTGAGCGGGTCGGGAACTGCCGCGCGCCCGAATCCGGGCGCGCGGATCCGCATCGAACACGGAGACAGTCATGTCCCTGAAATCGCAACGGTGGCGCAAGGGCCTGGTCGGTCTGCTGACCGGTGTCCTCGCCGTCGGCGCCGTCACCTACAGCGGCGAGAACAGCGCCGCCTACGCCGATGTCCAGACCACCACCGACAGCAAGGTGGCCTCGGACGGCAAGTCCTACTGGGTCAAGAACCACCTCGTCGGCGATGCCGCGAACCGCTCCGCCGCAGCGGAGGGCAAGCGCAAGGAGTGGCTGCTGGTCTGGGCCGGTGACGAGAACATCGCCGACACCCTGGTCAAGGACCTGAAGAACCTGCCCGGCTCGCTCGCCGGTGGGCTCAGCAAGATCACCAACGCGCTGCCCGGCCCGGACTTCCTGGCCGTCATCGACGCCACCGAGGGCTCGCCGACCTACGGCCACGTGGTCAACACCGCCACCGTCGGCCCGCTGGTGGAGAACGAGCCGCACCACATGCAGTACGTGTGGCACAAGGGCGACACCATCTACGCCGGTGCGCTCTTCGCCGCGGCCACCTACGCCTTCGACGTGAGCGCGCTGCCCGAGCTCAAGCTCAAGGGCGTCAGCCTGCCCACGAACACCCTCGGCGGCTCGGTGCCCGACGCGTACTGGACCCTCAAGGACGGCACCGCCTACGGCACCTACATGGGCGGCCCGGTCGTGCCCGGCCCGTACGTCTACGCCAACGGCCAGACCGCGATCTCCAACGGCTTCGCGGGCAGCCCCGGCGCGGTCGTGCGCTTCGACTCGACCGGCAAGGTGCTCTCGCAGACCTCGGCGGCCACCCCGCAGGGCGACGACCCGAAGCTGTGCGCGAACCTGCCGCAGCTGGGCAAGCCGACCTGCGCCAACCCGCACGGCATCCAGGCCCGCGAGGACCTGAACACGCTGGTCACCAGTGACTACGCCGAGCCGCGCAACATCATCCTGGACCCGATCAAGCAGCCGTCGCCGTACCTGCGCCGCCCGACCGTGCGGACCTGGGACATCACCGACCGCAACAACCCGAAGCTGCGCGCGGTGTCCTACCTGCAGGACGGCCCCCGGGCCAACGCGGCCGACCCGCTGCACAACGAGAGCCGCGCGGTCATGGAGACCACGGTGACCAACCTGCCCGGCCACAAGGGCGCCTTCGCCCAGACCATGCAGGGCGGCGCGGTGCACTACACGCCGGACATCACCGCCGCCGAGCCGCACTGGTACGAGGTGTTCGACGACGGTTCCGCAGCCAAGGCCATCTACGCGGGCAACGACTCCAACGGCGGTGGCTCCAACGGTGGCTGGATCCAGACCAGCCCGGACGACAAGTACCTCTACCGCGCCATCACCGGCCGCGGCAAGGGTGCGCTGGGCCCGAACGACCCGGGTTCCACCGGTGGCGTCTACGTGCTCGACATCCAGAAGCTGGTCGCGGCGGGCACGGACTTCAAGTGCCGCATCGACACCATCGCGGAGGCGCAGAACGGCGGCGCGGAGGACGATTGCCCGACCGTCGCCGGTGCCGCGCCGATCAACCCCGGCCAGGCCGCCGCGGGCCCGCACTGGGGCGCCTACGACAACTTCACCCTGGGCGAGGACGGCTACTACCACGAGACCACCTCGCCGGAGCGCATCGCGGTGTCGAACTACTTCGTCGCCCGGTCCGGTCTGGACGGTGACCACAAGGTGAACATGCTGAAGCTGGGCCAGGACGGCAAGGTCAGCGTGGACACGAACTTCAAGGACGAGTTCAGCGGCCAGGTCGGCATCAACTTCAACCGGCAGGCGTGGCCGCACGGCCAGTTCGGCAACGCCAAGCCCCACTCGGAGATCTTCGTCGTCGCCGACGCGGACCTGAAGTAGGCAGGTAAATCCCATGGAGCACCCCCACGGTGGTTTCGACGGCGCGCTCGGCACCGGTACTTCGGCGCTGCTGCTGGCGCTGCGCCTGGTCCTGCTGCTGACCGGCGCTGTCGTGGCCGGGATCGGTCTGCTGCGCCCGCAGTTGACGGCCCTGCCGCGCCGGGTGGTCGTCGTCGCGGCGGTCTCCGCCGCGGTTTCGGCGGCGCTCGCCCTGGTGTCGGTGGCGGTGGCCGACGTGCACTGGCTCGGCGCGGTCGGGCACGTGCTGCTCGTCGCGGCGGTGCCCGCGCTGCTGCCCCTGCCCACCCCCGCCCGCTGGGTGGCGGTCGCGCTCGGCCTGCTGCTGGTGGTCGAGACCACCGCGGGGCGCTCCGGGGTGGACTTCGCCCTCGACACCGCCTACGTGGCCGCCGCGGTCGCGTGGTTCGGCTTCGCCGCGCTCACCCTGCTGGTGCCGCCGTCGCAGCACCGGCCGGGTGGGCCGCGGCCCGGCCCGCTGGCCCTGACCCTCGGCGGCGTGCTCGTGGTCGCCGGGGCGGTGCGGCTGGTCGGGTCCGGGCTGGCCTTCGACCGCAGGGTCGTGGGCACCCCGGCGGGCCTGGTGCTGCTGGCGGCGGTCGCACTGCCGCTGGTGGTCACCGTGCTCGCCGCGTCCTTCCGCGCCGGGCCGAGGGCCTACCGGTACGGCACGCCGGTCGTCGCGGCCGGGTTCCTCGCCTGGACCGCCATCGCCGCGGTCCCGGCGGCGCCCGCGCTGCCGGTGCCCGGGGTGCCGGTGCTGGCCGACACCGCGGTCGCCGACCGGCTGGTGCCGGTCCTCATCAGCCCCCACCGCCCCGGCACCAACCTGGTGCACTTCCCGGCCAGCGCCGGTGCCGACCTCAAGGTCAGCGCCGACGGCGGCCCCGAGGTCGCCGCGGTCCCGCGGCCGGGCGCGGAGGGCACCTGGGCGGAGGTGGAGCTGCCCGAGGGGCGGTCCGACGTGACCGTCTCGCAGGGCGGGTCCAGCGACACCGTCGCGGTGGACACCGGCACCGAACGCGTCGACACCCGGGCCACCGGGGACGACGGGCCGGAGTGCGCCAGCGCCGCGCTGGGCGGTCTGGTCACCGGGCGCGCGGACGTGCTCGCGTCCTGCCCGGCGGACGCGCTGTCCACCCAGGACGACGAGGCGCTGCGCAAGCTGGTCGGCTTCCTCGCCGCCCGGGGCGCGGCGGGCGTCGCGCTCAAGTCGGACTCCTCGCCGCGCGGTGTCCGGGCGGCCGAGGTGGTCCAGGAGGCGGCGTCCGGGCTGGGCCTGCGCGTCGACCCGGACCAGGGCACCGACAACGCCCTGGTCGTGGTCGGCGGCTGGGCCACCGCGGCCACCGCGCTGAGCACGGCGGGCATCCAGCAGAGCGAGGCTGCGGTGTACCCGTACGGGCTCTACGTCGCGCCGTGGCTGCTCAACACCCCGCTGGTCAGCTCGGTCACCACGGTCGCGGTGCCGCTGCGGTTCGACCCCAGGGAGACCCAGCCGGTCACCTACGCCATCGAGGTCGGCAACGCCTTCGGCGGCGAGAGCCCCACGCTGGCGGGCTTCCACGCCTGGCTGGGCGACCGCCGCGGCGACGTCGACGGCGAACCGCGGGTGTTCGCCGCGGCCCAGGTCAACGTCATGGCCATGGGGCCGGGCGAGCCGCACGCGCCGGGGATGCCGATGAACGAGGAGCTGCCCGGCCAGTGGGTCGCCAAGGCGACCATCGTGCCGGTCAGCGGAGTCCTGCTCGACTGAGAAACCACCACACAGCAAGGAGATCCGACATGAAGAAGGTTTCCCGGGTGCTCGTCACCGGAATCGCCGCCGCCGCGCTGAGTGTCGGCACGGCCGGGATCGCCGGTGCCGACACCGCGGTCACCACCCAGGACAACACCTCCGTCTGGCTGCTGCCCGGGGTGGACCTGGGCGTGTTGCTCGCCCCCACCACCGCGATCCCGGGCGCGCTGGCGCCCGTGTTCGACCTGCTGCGCTTCATCGGCGGCTGACCCACACCCCGCTCTGACAAGGAGACAACCATGCAGAACAAGTTCGCCCGCACGCTGGTCGCCGTCACGATCGCCGGTGCCGCGTTCGTCGGCACCGCCGCCCCCGCGCTCGCCGACCCGGTGATCGTGGACCAGCCGGACACCAGCGACCTCAACGACATCTACACCTTCGCCCCGCTGGGCATCCCGGTGTTCGGCCTCGTCCAGTCGGTCGTCCGCGCGGTCAACGGCATCATCCCGGTCTAGCACCACCGCCGGGCCGCCCGACTCCCCGGGCTCGGGCGGCCCGGCCCACCCCATCCCCCCGATACCCCTGGAGTCCCGGTGTCCGCGACAACCGAGTCGAACCCCGAAGAGCAGAGATTCCTGTCCTTCCCCACCTCCTGCGCCGCCCCCGTCCCGCCGCCCGAGGAACCGGTGCGCGTCGTGCCGCTCGTCGTCGCCGGTGTGCTCGCGATCGCCCTGACCGCCTACGTGTGGGCGTCGTACGGCCCGAAGTCCGGGGTGCTGCTCATCCTCGGCCTGGGGCTGGGCCTGGCCCTGTTCCACTCCCGCTTCGGGTTCACCTCGGCGTGGCGCCAGCTCGTCGCCGTCGGCAACGGTGCCGGGGTCCGCGCGCACTCGCTGCTGCTGGGCACCGCCGCCACCCTGATCGCGCTGATCGTGTCCACCGGCTCCGGCCTGTTCGGCTCGGTGCCCAAGGCCACCGCGGGCCCGATCGGCCTCGCCCTGTTCACCGGGGCCATCCTGTTCGCCGTCGGGATGCAGCTCGGCGGCTCCTGCGCCTCCGGCACGCTGTTCGCGGTCGGCTCCGGCCAGTCCACGATCGTGTTCACCCTGTTCGGGTTCATCGCGGGCTCGGTCGTCTACACCGCCGCGTTCCCGGTCTTCGACGGCTGGCCCTCGGTGCCCGGCGTGCTGCTGTCCGACCACGTCGGCTGGTTCGGCTCGTGGGCGATCACCATCGCCGCGCTCGCCGTCATCGTGCTGGCCACCCGGTTCGTGCAGAAGCGGCGCAACCCCCCGCCGGTCGACGTGGTGCCCACGGCCTCCGGGTTCGCCAGGGTGCTGCGCGGCTCGTGGCCGATCCTGGCGGGCGCGGTCGTGCTGGGCGTGCTCGCGGGCGCGGTCTTCCTGGTCTCCGGCGGCATCTGGGGCGTGACGTTCGCGTTCGCCCTGTGGGGGGCGAAGTTCCTCCAGCTCATCGGCCTGCACCCGGAGACCTGGGAGTTCTGGCGGACCGCGTCGAACGCCAAGGCGCTGGCCGGTTCGGTCTGGACGGACAAGACCACGCTGACCAACGTCGGCATCATCCTCGGCGCGGCGGTCGCGGCCTCGCTGGCGGGCGCCTGGAAGCTGCACAGCTCCATCCCGTGGCGCACCGCGGTCGCGGCGGTCCTGGGCGGTGTCCTGATGGGCATCGGCGCGCGGCTGGCGGGCGGCTGCAACATCGGCGCCTACCTCGGCGGCGTCTCCACCGGCAGCCTGCACGGCTGGCTGTGGGGCCTGTTCGCGCTCGGCGGCACCTGGATCGGGCTCAAGCTGCGCCCCCTGTTCGGCCTCGGCAACCCCGTGCCGACCGACAGCGTCTGCTGATCAGCGGAAGGTGACCGGGCGTGTCCTCCACGTGAGGACGCGCCCGGTTTTCCTTGTGGGGAGGGAAAAACGGGTGCGGGCGAACCGGTCGCCGTGCCACGATCCTCGGGTGACCACGACCGAGCAGCACACCGAGTACGGCGACCGCGACACCGCCCTGGGCGGGGAGATCCTGCGCACCGTCGTGGGCTCCGGCGTGCACGGCATCGCCATCGAGGGCACCGACGACCACGACGAGATGGGCGTGTTCGTCGAACCCGCATCGGTCGTGCTCGGCGTGGCGGACCCGGTGCCCCACTACGTCTTCCGCACCCAGCCCGAGGGCGCCCGCTCCGGCCCCGGCGACACCGACCTGGTCGTGTACTCGCTGCGCAAGTACCTGCGCCTGGTCGTCAAGGGCAACCCGACGGCGCTGCTGCCGCTGTACGCGCCTGCGGAATCGGTCCTCGTGCGGACACCGCTGGGCGACGAACTGCGCGCACTGGCGCCGAAAGCACTGTCGCAGGAGGCCGTGCACCGGTTCCTGGGCTACATGAACGCCCAGCGCGACCGACTGCTCGGCCACGGCAGGCGCAGCGCCGTGCCCAACCGCCCCGAACTCGTGGCGCAGTACGGCTACGACGTCAAGTACGCCTCCCACGCCCTGCGGCTGGCGTACCAGGGCCTGGAACTGGTGACCCACGGCCGCCTCACCCTGCCGATGCCCGAGTTCGAACGGGAACGCGCCCTGCGGGTCAAGCGCGGCGACGAACCCGACCTCGCTCGGGTCCTCGCCGAGATCGCCGACGTGCAGTCGCGGATCGAGGCGGCCCTGGCGGCCGGGGACACGCCGCTGCCGCCCGCTCCCGACCTGGCCGCGGTCTCCGCGTGGTCGGCCGAGGCGCACCGGCAGCACTGGGCGGGGCAGCGCTGAGAATCGCGTGCCCGACCCGCCTCCCGGCGGAGCCGCCGTCCCCCGGCTCCGCCGGTTTGGCTCCACCGACACCTCGGCGTTCAGCCACGCCGCCGAGCGCTGGACCGGCGTGGCCCCCCATGGCCCGGCCGCGCTCCCGGCCCCGGCCGTCCGAAGTCGAGGGCCCCGGGGACTAGGCTGCCGCGCGTGACCGTCTCGACCGACGACATCATCCGGCACGCGGCCAGGGACCTCTTCAACGGGACGCGCCTCGACCTGAGCCGGATGTCGGCCGAACTGGGGATCTCCCGGGCCACCTTCTTCCGCCGGGTGGGCAACCGGGAAGACCTGATGGGCGCGGCGCTGCTGCTGCTGTCCGACCGCACCTGGGCGGACGCCACCGCCCGCTGGCGCGAGGCCAACGGCGACGCGCCGCGCGACGCCGACGGCAGGCTCCGCTGCCTGTGGGTCATGGAGTCCTACCGCCGCGAGGTCGCGGCCAGCGACGGGCTGCGCAAGCTGATCGACAGCGAACCGGTGGTGGCCATGCGGGTGCTGACCGACCCGCGCGGCCGCGTGCAGCCGACCCTCATCGAGGCCCACACGGCGCTGATCGGCGCGGACGCCGAAGCGCTGGGCCTGCGCCCGCTGGTGGGCCTGTCGGACCTGAGCTACGCCGTCGTCCGCCTCGGTGAGTCCTTTTTGTACGCCGACGTCCTGGCCTCGCGCACGGTCGACCTGGCGGTGGCCACCACCCTCCTCGACACCCTGGTCCTCGGCGCGCTGGGAACGCACACCGGGTAGCAGGCAGGCGGCCCGCTCACCCGTTCGGTCGATGTGAAACATTTCGACCAAGTGTTTCACTGACGGGGCGGTCGCACCCCCGGCCGCAGATTCCGCCCCCACCGCGTCCCAGTCGCGACCACCGGACGGCGGGACGCGCAACAGCAGGATTTCCCCACCGGGAAACGGCTCCCCCTGCTGAAGGCCACCACTCGCGGGCCGCAACGCCGCTGCCCCGAGCCAAGGGAAAGGTCGACGATGACCCCACTCGCCAGCCCCACCACCCCGCCGGCCCGCCCCCGCCCCGCGGGCCGGTGGCGAACCCGGTTCGCCGCCCCCCTCGGTGTCGCCCTCGCCCTGGTCGCGGGCGCCACCACCGCGGTCGACGCGGCCCCCCTCGCGGACAACCCGTACGAGCGCGGCCCGGCCCCCACCGTCTCCAGCATCGAAGCCTCCCGGGGCTCCTTCGCCACCGCCACCACCACGGTGTCCGGCCTCAGCGTCACCGGCTTCGGCGGCGGCACCATCTACTACCCCACCAGCACGGCCCAGGGCACCTTCGGCGCCGTCGCCGTCGCCCCCGGGTTCACCGCCTACCAGTCCAGCATGGCCTGGCTCGGCCCCCGCCTGGCCTCCCAGGGCTTCGTGGTGTTCACCATCGACACCAACACCACCCTCGACCAGCCCGACAGCCGGGGCAGGCAACTGCTCGCCGCCCTCGACTACCTCACCGAGCGCAGCTCCGTCCGCAGCCGCATCGACAGCAGCCGCCTCGGCGTCATCGGCCACTCCATGGGCGGCGGCGGAACGCTCGAAGCCGCCAGGTCCCGCCCCACCCTGCAGGCCGCGATCCCGCTGACCGGCTGGAACCTCACCACCAACTGGTCCACCAACCGGGTCCCCACCCTCGTCGTCGGCGCCCAGTCCGACACGGTCGCCCCGGTCGGCGCCCACTCGATCCCGTTCTACAACAGCCTGCCGTCCACTCTGGACAAGGCATACCTGGAACTGCGCGGCGCCAGCCACTTCGCCCCGAACACGTCGAACACCACGATCGCCAAGTACACCATCTCCTGGCTCAAGCGCTTCATCGACAACGACACCCGCTACGAGCAGTTCCTCTGCCCGATCCCGTCCACCGACCTCCAGATCTCGGTCTTCCGCGGCACCTGCCCGCACTCCTCCTGACAGTCGAACCCGAGTCCCCGCGGGACACCACCACGGTGTCCCGCGGGGGCTCGGTCGTGCGCGTGGGCTGCTACTCCCACATCCCCCGCAGGTGAGTGCGGCGTTCCGCAGGGGCGTCCTCGCGTCGGAATTCCCCGTGTCCCACTCGGTAGAGGCAGTCGATTCCCAGCTGGTTCAGGTACTTGACGTCCATCTCGGTGGGTCGCCACGGGAAAAGGGCGGAAAGACGGCTGACCGGACCTGAGTGGTGGAAGGCGTAATCCAACAGCTGTCCCACGGCCAAGCGGACCATCTGGTGGTCACCGGTGCTCTTGGCTTCCAGGATCTCGTGCCCGTCCGGCCCGAGGACGTACAGGTCCGTGTAGCCGACCGGCGTTTTGAGCCTGCTCACCTCCACCCCCGTCAAGTGTTGCCGGTACTCCTCCACGAGCAGGGCCTCGGCCCGGTTGACGAAGATCTCCCCGGCTTCCTTGCGATAGGAAGTGGCATGGGTGCGCACCGATTCTGGCTGCACCACCTTCGACCCGGATTCGAGGGCTTTCGCCACAGCCTCTTCGAGGGCGGCTGTCTCGGCCACCTCGGCACTGGGGGTGATGTGGAACTCGGCGAGAATCGCGTCCACCAGTTCGCCGCGGATCAGCCGCAGCCCCATGAAGTTGTCGCCCTTGTCATACCCGCACACCTCCTGCAACTTGCTGTAGGGGTAATCGACCGACCGGAAGCTCTGCAGGCTGAAAACGTTGGTGAACGGTTCTTTACCCTTGTCCGCTTCCCACAGGGTGGCGGCGAACTCGGCATTGCGGAAGACGTACCCCACCTCGCCGATGCCGCGGATCTTGCCCGCGCCGGTGAAGAGGACGACATCACCGGTGCGCAACTGGTCGAGTTTTCTGTCCTGAAATGCCGTGGCGCCCCAGAACCGTGCGGAACCTCGGGGGTGCAGGGCGTGCAGCGCGTCGCGCTGCTCTCGCGTCAGCAGCCCGTACCGCTGAGGAACAACGAACGGCACTTCCTGTTCGAGCGTGTCGTCAGCCCGCTTGCGTGGGTTGCCTTTGGCGTAAGCAGGCTGAATCGCGATCAAGACCACTACCCAGATCCCCCTCCAGGATTCCCGTCGGACGCACACGTCGTCCGAACGGCGCTCCAGGATTCTGTCTCACTCCCAGATACAACGGGAAGCGGCCAGTCCTGACAGGGGCTGGATCAGAGGGGGCGCGTTTCCCCGCACGAGGAGACCGGCATGTCGGCTCAAGCGGTGTGTTGACCTGTGTGCTGCTGTTGCGCTGCTCAACACATGTTGACCACCGAGGTGTCGGGGGTGTCCGCCGTTCCGGAAGGACCGCGCCGCCGCACACGAAGCATGGGTGGAGTCCGAAAAGCCGACTCGTGCTTGTCTTGCCCGGCCGGTCAGAGGGGCCTTGACAAGCACAGAACCCGCTGATCAGCGGGTTCTGTGGTGTGGTGCCCCCGGCAGGATTCGAACCTGCGCTCCCGCCTCCGGAGGGCGGTGCTCTATCCCCTGAGCTACGGGGGCCCGTTGCTCGTTCGTGGAAGAGCCTAGCGCATACCCACAACCGGGTTGTGGGCGGGAGGGGTGCCCGGGAGGACGTGTCCCGGTGACCGGGTTCCACGGGAACGGGCGGGGAGCGCGGTGCGCGGTGCCCGGCTGGGTCGGAAGTGGTGCCCGAGTGTGCCCGGGTGGCGGGCGGTGGGCCTGGTGTCGGGGGTGTGACCTGGGGCATTCTGGGGTCTCGCGCCCGGGTTCGGGTGGGTGGTGGTGATCACTTGGAGGCGAGGCAGCGTGGCCGAGGTCCGGTATGAGGCGGCGTCGAGGGTGTATTCGGGGAGTCCGCCGGTTCGGGCGGTGGACGGGTTGGACCTGGAGGTCGCCGACGGGGAGTTCCTGGTCCTGGTCGGTCCGTCCGGGTCGGGGAAGTCGACGGCGCTGCGGATGTTGGCGGGCCTGGAGGACGTCAACGAGGGGGTCATCCGGATCGGGGATCGGGATGTCACCAATGTGCCGCCGAAGGGTCGGGACATCGCGATGGTGTTCCAGTCGTATGCGTTGTACCCGCATATGACGGTGGCGCAGAACATGGGGTTCGCGTTGAAGTTGCAGGGGTTGGCGAAGTCGGAGATCGAGTCCAAGGTGCAGGAGGCTGCCAAGCTCCTGGACTTGGAGAAGTATCTGGCCCGCAAGCCGAAGGCGTTGTCGGGTGGGCAGCGGCAGCGGGTGGCGATGGGTCGGGCGATCGTGCGGGATCCGGCGGTGTTCTTGATGGATGAGCCGTTGTCGAACCTGGATGCGAAGTTGCGGGTGGAGACGCGGGCGAACATTGCGGCGTTGCAGCGGCGGTTGGGGACCACGACGATCTATGTGACGCATGATCAGGTTGAGGCGATGACGATGGGGCATCGGGTGGCGGTGCTCAAGGATGGGTTGTTGCAGCAGTGCGACACGCCGCGCGCGTTGTACGACCGGCCTGCGAACGCGTTCGTCGCCGGGTTCATCGGGTCGCCCGCGATGAACCTGCACGAGGCGCCGGTGACCGGGGCGGGGCTCAGGCTCGGTGGGCTCGATGTGGACCTGCCCCGTGCGGCGAACACCGCTGTGCGCGACGCGGGGTTGGACAGGGTGACCGTGGGGGTGCGTCCGGAGTCGCTGGCGCTGGCGCCCTCGGGGACGGCCGGTGGGTTCGAGCTGGTGGTCGAGCTGGTCGAGGAGTTGGGCGCCGACGCCCTGGTGCACGGGTCCGTGTTGGGGGCCGAGGGGGGCGACCGGCTGGTCATGCGGGTCGACGGGCGCACGCCGCCCGCCCTGGCCCAGACGGTCACGGTGACGGTTCGCGACGCCACCGAGCTGCACCTGTTCCACCCGGGGACCGGCGAGCGCCTGGTCTGAGTTCCGCCGACCCCGTCGGGCCGCCGCGAGTGGCCCGGCGGGGTTTCGCGCGCCCGGGGTCAGGGTTGCTGTCCACTCGGGACCACCGGGTCCGTCCCCTCGGGAATGGCCTGCAACTCCATGCCGCCCTTGGGGGGCTTGGTGTCCTCCTCCGGAGTGGGTTCCGGGGCCACGTGCGGGAGTGGGGTGGGCGGAGGCGGGGGCACGAGGATCGCCCGGGGGAGCGGCGTCGGTTCGGGGTGGGGTGACGGGGTGGGGTCCGGGGTGGGAGCGGGTGGGGGGAGCGGCGTCGGGTCCGGGGTCGGGACGGGGCGGGGCCGGGGGGTCGCGTTCGACGGTGGGATGGGCTGGGGGAGTGGGACCGGGTCGGGCGCCGGTTCGGGGTGCGGGGCCGGTGCCGGTGCGGGCTCCAGGGCCGGGGGGACCGGTCTGGCGGGGAGGGCGGCGGGCTCGGCGCCCGTGGGGTGGTGGGCTTCGGGGGTGTGGGGCGGGGTGGCCCCGGAGCCCTGGGTGGTGAGGCACAGGGCGGCGAGTGCGGTCAGTGCGGCCGCGCGAGCGGTCGTTGCGGGGATCGGCACCGGGGCCTCGATTCCTTGTTGCGAATGCCTCGCTCTCCGTCTAGCACCCTGGGCGCGGGATCTCGTGCCGGAATCGGGTTTGCCCCACATTCGGGTGACGGGTGCCAGGTGGTGAGCACCCCCTTGCACTCATGCGCGGTCACGCATATGTTGGCTCGGGGTTCACGCGGAAGGGGCGAGCGGTGGGGCACGGACACGGTCACGGGCACGGCGTCGCCGCCAGTGCCTCCGGGAAGCTGGTCGGCAGGCTGTGGGCCGCCTTTGCCATCGCCTCCGCCATCATGGTGGTCGAGTTCGCCGTCGGCGTCCTGACCTCGTCACTCGCCCTGCTCTCCGACGCCGCCCACATGCTCACCGACGTGGTGGGCGTGGGCCTGGCGCTGGCGGCGATCGTGGCGGCCTGGCGGTCCCGGGCGCGGGCGAACCGGACCTTCGGGGTCTACCGGGGCGAGGTGCTGGCGGCGCTGGCGAACGCGGTGCTGCTGTTCGGGGTGGCCGGGTACGTGGTGTTCGAGGCCGTGCAGCGCTTCGCCGCCCCGCCGGAGGTGCCCGGGGTGCCGGTGCTGCTGGCGGCGCTGGCCGGGCTGGCGGCGAACGTCGTGTCGTTCCTGCTGCTGCGCGGTGGCGCGCAGGAGAGCCTCAACGTGCGCGGGGCCTACCTGGAGGTGCTGGCGGACCTGGTGGGGTCGGTCGGCGTGCTGATCAGCGCCGTCGCGACGCTGCTGTTCGGGTGGCGGTACGCGGACCCCGTCATCGGTGTGGCCATCGGGCTGTGGGTGCTGCCGCGCACCTGGTCACTGGCCCGGCGGGCGCTGCGCATCCTGTTCCAGCACGCCCCGGAGCGGGTGGACATCGACGAGCTGACCGCGCGGCTGGCCACCGTGGCCGGGGTGAGCGGGGTGCACGACCTGCACCTGTGGACCCTGACCTCGGGGATGGAGGTCGCCTCGGCGCACCTGACGATGGCCGAGGGCGCCGACCAGGCCGACGTGCTCCAAGCGGCCCGGGAGCTGTTCGCCGTCGAGTACGGCATCGAGCACGCGACGCTGCAGGTGGAGTGCGCGCGGTCGGCGAGCCGGTGCCACGAGCTGAGCTGGTAGGTCAGGACGGCAGGGGCGAGGCGCCGCGCGCGGTGATCATGCCGGTGAGCAGGGTGCTCTCGGCCCCCTGGGCGGTCTTGATCTTCTCCGCCAGGTTGCGGACGTACCCGAGCTGGGCGTGGTCGGCGGCGTAGCCCGCCATGTCCTGGCCGCCCTCGTGGTGGCGCAGCATCAGCTGCAGGAAGTAGACGTCGAGGTCCCTGCCGGACAGGGAGCGCAGCCGGGCCAGTTCCTCGGAGGTGGCCATGCCGGGCATCCGGTCGACGCCGTCGGCGGTCATCGCCATGTGCGAGTGGGCCGTGGTGCCCGACATCCAGCGCATGTGCTTCTCACCGGGCGGGAGCAGGTTCGGCTGGTTCCAGGTGGTGAGCCAGCCCGACATCTGCCCGCTCTGGTCGAGCTGGGTGGTCTCGATGTCGAACGCCAGCCGGACCACCTCGGGATCGGTGGAGCGGTCCCTGGCCAGGCCCGCCATGGTGATGGCCTGCAGGTGGTGGGTGCGCATGTCCTGGGCGAACCCCACGTCGACCGACTCGGCGGTGGGCGCGGCGTCGGAGCCCGCGACCGACAGCGTGATCAGCATGCCGATGGCGGCGCCGACCAGGAGCACCACCAGGGCCGCCGCGGAGTAGACGAGCCAGCCGCGGCGGGTGGCCCTGGCCGTCCCGACGGCGGGGTCGCCGTCGGGACGGGTGTCGGGGGCGGCGGGGATCACTGGCCCGGGGCGGCCGCGCTGGTCGGGGCCATGCCGGTGTCCGGTGCCGTGCCCGCGGTGCCGCTGTAGTCCATCGGCAGCGCGTCCGGGCCGGGGTCGGCGACGAACGGCGGCGGGTCGGCCAGGTTGAACCCGCTCTGGTTGCTGTCGCAGGAGCCGCCGGGCTCCGGGTTCTGGTAGTTGTTCGCGCGCAGCGACTTGATGAACTGGTCGATCCGGGCGTCGTCTGCGCTGTCGAGCTTGAGCTGGTGGCCCCAGGACTGCAGCGAGATCGGCTTGTCCAGGCCGGGGTAGGGCGACATGGACATGTACGGCACGCCGTCGACCTTCGCCTTGAGGGTGTCCAGCGCGCCGCCGGAGACCTGGTCGGGGTTGTAGGTGATCCACACCGCGCCGTGCTCGAGGGTGTGCACCATGTTCTCGTTGCGCACCGCGGTCGGGTAGACCACGCCGGTGCAGTCGGCCCAGACGGCGTCGTGCGGGCCGCCGAAGGGGGGCTTCTGGTCGTAGGCCACGCGCTGGGTGGGGGCGACGTGCACACCCTGGGCGTAGGTCACCTTCACCACACCGGGGATGTTCGCCGACGGGTCCTGGTTGTCCTCGGAGACGGTGAACTCCTTGGCGGAGTTCACCTTCATGATCGCGTAGGTGAACACCACCCCGGCGACCACGAGGACGGCGAGCACCGCGAGGATCGTGCCCCAGGGCTTGCCCTTGTTCGCGACCACGGAGGCGCGTGCGGCCTTGACGCCGCCGCCCTTCTTGCCCTTGTTCTTCGTGCCGCTGGCCATGCCGTCCTCGGGCTTCTTCTCGACTGAGGAGGCCCGACCCTGATCTCGGCGAACCTCGTCACGGGGAATAGTGCACAGGCCAGTCTAGGGAACCGGTGTCTGGTTCCCGTCAGGACCCGGTGACGGGGATCGCGTCCGGGCCGTACGGGGCCGGGTCGAACGGGCGCGGGTTGTCGACGTCGAACAACCGGGGGTCGACCGAACCGCAGCTCGCGCCGGGCTCCGGGGACAGGTACGGGTTGGTGCGGGTGGCGGTGGTGAACTGGTCGATGCGCGGGTCGTCGACCGAGTCGACCTTGAGCTGCCTGCCCCAGGCCTGCACAGACACCGGTTTGTCCTGGTCGGGGTAGGGCGACATGACCATGTACGGCTGGTCGGTGACCCGCCGGGCCAGCGCGTCGAGCTCGGCGCCGGTGACCTGGTCGGGGTTGTAGGAGATCCACACCGCGCCGTGCTCCATCGAGTGGACGAGGTTCTCCGAGCGCACCGCCACGTCGTAGACCACCCCGTCGCACTGGGCCCACGACGGGTCGTGGTTGCCGCCGAGCGGGGGCGCGTGGTCGTAGGCGACGCGGCGGGTGGCCAGCACGTGCTCGACCTCGCCGTACTCGACCGCCAGCACCCCGGGGATGCGCGTGGTCGGGTCGCGCTCGGAGTCGGTGGGCGCGAATTCCGCCGCCGCGCCGCTGCTCGTCGAGGGCGCGGCGCTCTCGACCGCGGTGCCCGACGCGCAGGCCGTGAGCAGGCAGGCGGCGGCGATCGGGACCAGCAGGCGGGGAGCGCGCATGCCACCGAGTCTAAGCGCGTGCGGGTCTTGTCCGGGGCCCGCCGCTCTCTAGACTCACCCCGTGACCCGGCACGCGCTCGCCGACCTGGTGCGTTCCACCGCACTGGGTGTCCTCGGCGATCGCGGGCTCGACCCGGCGGGCGTGCCCGCCGCCGTCGCCCTCGACGCCCCGGCCGACCCGGGCCGGGGCGAGTACGCCACCGGGGTCGCCCTGCGCGCCGCGGGCCCGGCCGGGACCAGCCCCGTCGAGCTGGCCGGGTGGCTGGCCGAGGCGCTGACCGGCGCAGGCGGGGTCGCCGAGGCGGCGGTCTCCGGCCCCGGGTTCGTCGCCCTCTGGCTCACCGACGACGCCCGCGCCGAGGTCGTCCGCACCGCGCTGGGCGCCGGTCCCGCCTTCCCCGGCGTGCCGCGCACCCCGGTGACCGGCCCGGACGCGCGGCCCCGGCTGGTCGCCGAGGTGCTGACCAGGCTCGGCGCCGACCCGACCGGCGTCCGGGTGGGCCCCGCCACCGCCGGACCCGGCGTCGAACCCGACTCGCTGCGCTTCGCCCTGCTCGCCACCCGCGCCGGGGACCCGGTGCGGGTCGACCCCGCGGTGTGGGGGCCCCGGCTGCCGCCGAACCCGGCGTTCCGGGTCCGGCACGCGCACGCCAGGGCCGCCTGCCTGCTGCGCGGGGCGGCCGACCTGGGCCTGCCGATCCCCGGACCGGACACCCCGGCTGCCGGGCTCGTCCCCCCGGCGGACACACTGGGACTGGTCCGCGCGCTCGCGGACCACCGCTGCGCCCTGGTCGAGGCCGCCCGGCTGCGCGAACCGCACCGGGTCGCCCACGCCGCGGCGGAGTTGGCCGAGGCCACCCACGTCCTCGCCGACGGGGGTCGGATCCTCCCCCGGGGGGACGCCGACGCCCACCCGACGAGCGCCGCGCGGCTGGCACTGTGCGCGGCCGCGCGGCGGGTGCTCGCCGAGGGGCTGGCAGTGCTCGGCACCGACGCACCGGAACGGATTTAGGACACCTGAGCATGAGGGCACACCCGGCGGGACCGCGGCACGCGGAGATCCTCCCGCCCGGCAACACCGCCAGCGAACGGCCGACCAGCGCCGCGGCGCTCGACGAGCTGTACCCCGAGGTCTGGCCGCGCAACGCGGGCCGCGCGGACGACGGCGCGGTGCGGCTGGCGGGCGTGGACGTCCGCGACCTGGCCGAGACCTACGGCACACCGCTGTTCGTGGTGGACGAGGACGACTTCCGCTCCCGCTGCCGCGACCACGCCGAGGCCTTCGGCGACCCGGAGCTGGTGCACTACGCGGCCAAGGCGTTCCTGTCCGTGGAGATCGCCCGCTGGGTCGCCCAGGAGGGGCTGAGCCTGGACGTGTGCAGCGGCGGCGAGCTGGCGGTGGCGCTGCGCGCGGAGTTCCCGCCGGAGCGCATCACCCTGCACGGCAACAACAAGTCGACCGACGAGCTGGCCCAGGCGCTCGACGCCGGGGTCGGGGCGATCGTGGTCGACTCGTTCCTGGAGATCGCCCGGCTGGACAAGCTCGCCCGCGACCGCGGCACCCGCGCCCCGGTGCTGATCCGGGTGACCGTCGGCGTCGAGGCGCACACCCACGAGTTCATCGCCACCGCGCACGAGGACCAGAAGTTCGGCTTCTCGCTGGCCGGTGGCGCCGCGGCCGAGGCGGCCCGGCGGGTGCTCAAGTCCGGGGGGCTGAGCCTGGTCGGGCTGCACAGCCACATCGGGTCGCAGATCTTCGACGCCGACGGCTTCGAGATCGCCGCGCACCGGGTCGTTGGCCTGCTCGCCGAGCTGCACGCCGAGCACGGCGCCGCGGCGCTGACCGAGCTGACCACCGTCGACCTCGGCGGCGGCCTGGGCATCGCCTACACCGCCCAGGACGACCCGCCTCCGCCGCGCTGGCTGGCCGAGCAGCTCAAGGCGGTCGTGGCCAAGGAGTGCGAGCAGGCCGGGCTGCCGGTGCCGAAGGTGGCCGTCGAGCCGGGCCGGGCCATCGTCGGCCCCGGCACGGTGACCCTCTACGAGGTGGGCACCACCAAGGAGGTCGCGCTGGGCGCGGGCACCGGCCGCCGCTACGTCAGCGTCGACGGCGGGATGAGCGACAACATCCGCACCGCCCTCTACGACGCGCTCTACGACACCCGGCTGGTGTCGCGGTCCGCGGGCGAGGGTGAGCGCGGTTCGCACGCGGTGCTGTCCCGAGTGGTGGGCAAGCACTGCGAGTCCGGGGACGTGGTGGTGCGAGACTGCTGGTTGCCGGACAACCTGGCCCCCGGCGACCTGCTGGCGGTCGCGGCGACCGGTGCGTACTGCTACTCGATGGCCAGCAACTACAACCGGTTGCCCCGGCCCGCGGTCGTGGCGGTCCGCGACGGGCGGGCCCGGCTGCTGCTGCGCCGGGAAACCGTGGACGACCTGTTGAGACTGGAGGCCCTGTGACTGGCTCGGTGACCGGCTCGGCGACCGGCGCTGCCGCGGGACCGATCGGGGGGCGGCCGATCCGCGTGGCCCTGCTGGGCTGCGGGACGGTCGGCACCCAGATCGTGCGGCTGCTCACCGAGCAGGCCGACGAGCTGGCGGCCCGGATCGGCACCCCGGTGGAGCTGGTCGGCATCGCGGTGCGCCGCGCCGATCGGCACCGGGAGGTCCCGGCGGAGCTGCTGACCACCGACGCGGCGGCGCTGGTCGCCCGCGACGACGTGGACGTGGTGGTCGAGGTCGTCGGCGGCATCGAGCCGACCAGGCAGTGGCTGCTGACCGCGCTGCGCGCGGGCAAGTCCGTGGTCACCGCCAACAAGGCGCTGCTGGCCGAGCACGCGGGCGACCTGTTCAGCGCCGCCGACGCCTCCGGCGCCGACCTGTACTTCGAGGCGGCGGTGGCGGGCGCGATCCCGCTGCTGCGCCCGCTGCGCGAGTCGCTGGCCGGGGACCGGATCACCCGGGTCATGGGGATCGTGAACGGCACCACCAACTTCATCCTCTCCGCGATGGACGAGACCGGCGCCGGGTACGCGGAGACGCTGGAGGAGGCGGCCCGGCTGGGCTACGCCGAGGCCGACCCGACCGCCGACGTCGACGGCTACGACGCCGCGGCCAAGGCGGCCATCCTGGCCTCGCTGTCCTTCCACACCAGGGTCACCATGGGCGACGTGCACCGCGAGGGCATCTCCGCGGTCACCCCCGCCGACGTGGCCGCCGCCCGCGGCCTGGACCGCACGATCAAGCTGCTGGCCATCTGCGAGCGCGTCGAGGCCGCCGACGGCACCGCCTCGGTCGCGGTGCGGGTGCACCCGGCGATGATCCCGCGCAGCCACCCGCTGGCCGGGGTCGGCGGCGCCTTCAACGCGGTCTTCGTCGAGGCGGAGGCCGCCGGGCAGCTCATGTTCTACGGGCAGGGAGCAGGCGGTGCACCCACCGCCAGCGCCGTGCTCGGCGATCTGGTCGCGGTCGCCCGCAACCGGGTCGTCGGCGGGCGCGGACCGCGCGAGTCGGCCTACGCCGACCTCGCGGTGCGCCCGATCGCGCAGGCCTCGACCAGGTACCACATCAGCCTGGACGTGGCAGACCGCGCGGGCGTGCTGGCGGCGGTCGCCGCGGTGTTCGCCGAGCACGAGGTGAGCATCTCGGCGGTCCGGCAGGAGGGGCGCACGTCGGACGCGAGTCTGGTGATCGTGACCCACTCGGCCTCAGACGCCGCACTGCGCTCCACTGTGGACAAGATCGCGGGGCTGCCGTTCGTCAACCGGGTGGTCAGCGTGATGCGGGTCGAAGGCGAGGACCAATGACATCTTCCATCCCCACCGGGACCATCTCCACCGGGGCCATCTCCCCCCTGGCCATCCCCACCCCGGCGGGCGGGTCCCGGCCCGGGTGGCCGGGGATCATCGAGGCCTACCGGGACCGGGTCCCGGTCCCCGAGGGCGCGAAGATCGTGAGCCTGGGGGAGGGCAACACACCGCTGCTGCCCGCCCCGCACCTGTCGGAGCTGACCGGGGCCACGGTGTACCTCAAGGTCGAGGGAGCCAACCCGACCGGCTCGTTCAAGGACCGCGGCATGACCGTGGCCGTCACCCACGCCCTCGCCGGGGGTCTGGAGGCGGTGATCTGCGCCTCCACCGGCAACACCTCCGCGTCCGCGTCGGCCTACGCCGCGCGCGCGGGCCTGACCTCGGCGGTGCTCATCCCGCGCGGCAAGATCGCCCAGGGCAAGCTCGCCCAGGCGGTCGCCTACGGCGCTCGGGTGCTGCAGATCGACGGCAACTTCGACGACTGCCTGGAACTGGTCCGCAAGACCGCGGCCGAGTACCCGATCGGCCTGGTCAACTCGGTCAACCCGGTGCGGCTCATCGGCCAGAAGACCGCCGCCTGGGAGATCTGCGACGTGCTCGGCCGGGCCCCGGACGTGCACTGCCTGCCGGTCGGCAACGCGGGCAACATCACCGCCTACTGGCGCGGGTACTCCGAGTACGTCGCCGACGGGCTGGTCGAGGCCGCGCCGCGGATGTTCGGCTTCCAGGCCTCCGGCGCGGCGCCGCTGGTGCTGGGCGAGCCGGTGGCGAACCCGGAGACCATCGCCACCGCCATCCGGGTGGGCAGCCCGGCGTCCTGGGCCGGTGCGGTGACCGCCCGCGACGAGTCCGGCGGGCTGTTCGACAAGCTCACCGACGAGCAGATCCTCGCCGCCTACCGGCTGCTGGCCCACCGCGAGGGCGTGTTCGTCGAGCCGTCGTCGGCGACCAGCGTGGCCGGGCTGCTGCTGACGGCCGCCGACGGTCGGCTGCCCGAGGGCTCGGTCGTGGTCTGCACCGTGACCGGGCACGGCCTCAAGGACCCGGACACCGCGCTGCTGGGCCTGTCCGAGGTCGAGCCGGTGCCGGTGGACGCCACGGCGGTCGCGTCCGCGCTGGAGCTGCGGTGACCGCGGTCCGGGTCCGGGTGCCCGCCTCCACGGCGAACCTGGGCCCGGGCTTCGACGCGCTCGGCTTGGCCCTGGGCCTCTACGACGAGGTCGAGGTCGAGCGCACCGCGGGCGGGGTGACCGTGCACGTCGAGGGCGAGGGCGTCGCGGCGGTCCCGCTCGACGAGACGCACCTGGTCGTGCGCAGTCTGCTGGCCGCGTGCGAGTTGCTGGGCACGGAGCCGGGCGGCTTCGCGCTGCGCTGCACCAACACCATCCCGCACTCGCGCGGCCTGGGCTCGTCGGCCTCGGCGGTGGTGGCGGGCATCGCCGCGGCCTACGGCCTGGCCGGGCGCGACCTCGACGAGGACGCGCTGCACCTGGCCGCGGAGTTCGAGGGGCACGCCGACAACGTGGCCGCGTCCCTGCTCGGCGGCCTGGTGCTGACCTGGGCCGAGCACGGCCCCGAGCGCGGCAAGGCCCGCTACCGCGGTGTCCGGCTGGAACCGCACGCCGACCTGAGGCCGGTCGTGGCGGTGCCGGACACCAACTCCGCCACCAGGGTGACCAGGGGACTGCTCCCCTCGGCCGTCCCGCACGCCGACGCCGCGTTCGCCGCCGGGCGGGCCGCGCTGGCCGTGCACGCGGTCACCACCGCCCCGCACCTGCTGCTGCCCGCCACCGCGGACACGCTGCACCAGGACTACCGCGAGAGCGCCTACCCGGCGACGCTGCGGCTGGTCCACGCCCTGCGCGCGGCCGGGGTGGCCGCCGCCCTGTCCGGCGCGGGTCCCACGGTCCTCGCGCTGACCACGGACGGTGTTCTCCCGCCCGGGGTCGACGTCACCGGTTTCCGGGTCGCGGAGCTGCCGGTGGACCGCACGGGTGTCCGGGTGGACACGCTCGGCTGAGCGGGAATACCGCCCGTGCCCGCCGCGTTGTGCCGAACGGGCGCATTCGTGACGCAGATCACGGGGTCTGCGGGCGGGGCGCGTGCGACGCGCTGTGAACCGGTTGTTGCACCTTGAGTTATGGCCGTCTACCCTCGGGGTCGTTCAGTCACCGCGCGCACGGGCGCCCGGTGTCGCTCCCGGGGAATCTTTCCCGGGTCGCATCATCTGCCGGGGTATCGGCCCAGTCCTTCTCCAGGGTTCGGGCCGGGGCTCGCAGGTTCCCGATGATCGTGGTGACCAGATGCTCCCTGTTGGCGGCCGAGTCGCACGACTGGCTCAACGCCTGGCCGATATCGCGGCCGGGGTGGTCAAACGGAGGAGAGATACGCCGTCGCGCATTCCGTCGGACGGCGGTCCGCTGGTCCACGTAGGAGGCGGGGACCGGTCAGGAAGGACTTGTGTGAGCAATACCGATTTGTTGAGCAGCGACGCTGCCGAGTCCACGGACAAGGCGCAGAACACCGGTGCCAACGGAGGCACGCCGAAGCGTCGCGCGGGCCTTTCCGGCATGGTGCTCGCCGATCTCCGCGAGCTCGCCGGTCAGCTGGGCATCTCCAGCACCACGGGGATGCGCAAGGGCGACCTCATCGCTGCCATCAAGGAGCGCCAGGGTGGTGGGCCGGGCGGGTCCGACGCCCAGCAGCTCCCCCTGAACGGCACCGAGGCCGAGGCCCCGGTCAAGCCCAAGCGCGAACCGCGCCGGGCCACCCGGGCGACCGCGCCCGCGAAGGTCGCCGAGGCCGTCGAGGCAGCCGCCGCGGTGGGCGCCACCCCCGCGGTCGAGGCACCCCAGCCGCAGGCCGAGGTCAGGGCGGAGGCCCCGGCGCAGGCCAGGGTCGAGAC
>NZ_JAJCXD010000001.1:0-39519 GCF_021056305.1 Actinokineospora sp. PR83 | reverse complement strand
TTCGCCCGCCACCGCGGCTCCCCCGCCAGCCCCGCCACAGCCACCGCCAACACACCGACCGCCTCCGCGTACCGCCCCGCCGCACACCGGATCAACCCCCCGAGGCAGTCGGCCCGCACCACCCCACCCGCCCCCAACCCGGGCCGAGCCGCCGCGATCAACGCCTCAGCCCCCGCGTCATCCCCCAACCGGTGCAGCACCCACGCCAACACCAACCGCGACTCGGCCCGCTCCCGCTCGTCCCCCGCCACCGCGATCGCCGCCCGAGCCGCCCGCCGCGCCACCAGTGGCTCCCCCTCCTCCTGCCGCCGCACCGCCTCCGCGTGCCACTCCGCCCACGTCCCCCGCCCCTCCCGCCCAGACCCCGGATCCCGCACGGTCCCCACCTGCCCTCTTGGCAGGCCTGCTTGCCCGGGTGCCGGATTCCGCGCAGCTTTCACTGCGGCCCCGGACCGCCGGTTGCTCGCGCTCCTCCCCGTCGAGGTCGCCCTTGCGCCCCTGCTTCGCCTTCCCCCGGCCCGTGCAGGCGGCTTGTTCCCGGTGCCCCGCGCCTGCGAGGTGTCGGCGTTCTCGCCGGTGGGCCGAGTGGCCAAGCCGTGGCCCTCCGCCTCTGCACTCCCGCTCCGGCCTGCGCGCTCGGATCGCTCGCCGGTGGGCTGGGCCGAGTCGCGGTTCTCCGCCACCGGAGTCCCGCCCCGGTCTGCCTGCCCGGTCACTGGGCCCCGCCCGGCCTTCGCTGTGGCTCGGTCGCCCACGCTCCCTGCCGCTGGGGCCTTGCTCTGCCCGCCTCTGGGCGCCGGAACCCCGGCTCCCGCTGGTCCTCCACCGGCACCCCGCGTCGGCTGGGCTCCGGCCTGTTCGCAAGCGAACCGCACCGCCGAGCCCTCGTCCGCGGCTGACCGTGCCCCCGGCACCTCGACCCGGCCCCCGGTCACGCGCCCGCTCACCCCAGCCACGACGTCACCAGCGCCACCCCGCAGGCCCGGTGCAGCACGAACCGAACCCGACCCCCGACCACCGGCCCCCCGAAACTCCCCCCGGCGTCCACCGCGTACCGGGCCCCACCCGCAGCCCCCTGCGCCTCCACCCGGGTGACCCCCAGTTCCGGCGCCACCACCCCGGTCACCTCGTCCCCCACCCGGATGGTGATGTCCGGCTCCCGGGCCCACACCCGCGCGGCCCCCCGCACCAGCGGCACCGCGACCTGCGCCAGCTCGACCCGCTCCCACCGCACCCCCAGCAGGCTCCCCGCCATCACCGCCGCCTCCCGGACCCCGGCGGGCACCGGGTCGAGCCCGCCGAGCACCCCGCGCAGCTCGCCGAGCAGCCCGGCCTCGTCGCTGTCCCTCACGCCGCCTCCCCGGGCACCCCGAGCAGCACCAGTCGCCGCCGCAACGCCTCCAGGCAGCGGCCGCGCGTCTTGGACACCGCGCTGCCCGACAGGCCCAGCACCCCGGCAAGCTCCACATAGGTCAGTTCAGGTGCGAAAGCCTGCAACGTCAACAGGTTCCGGCACCGCTCGCGCAGTCCGGCGAACGCCCGCCACAGCAGGTCGTCGCGTTCGCCGCGCAACGCCACCTCCTCCGGGCGCCAGACCTCGTCCCCGTCGACCCACTCGCCCCAGCGGTCCGTCACGGACTCCCGGCTCCGCTCGCCGAGGACCCGCAGCGACTCGCGCCGGGCGGTGGTGGCCAGCCACGCGCCGACCCGGTCGGGTTCGCGCAGCCGTCCGATGTTCTCCGCCAGGCGCACCCAGGTCAGCTGGCTCACGTCCGCCGCGTCGGCCCGTTGCAGGCGGTGGGCCCGCGCCACCGCCCACACCAGGTCCGAGTACCGCCGCACCAGTTCCCGCCAGGCTCCCTGGTCGCCGTCCGCCGCCAGCGCCACCAAGTCCCGCACCCCGCACGCACCTCCGTCCGTTCCAGCCCTCGTCAGCCCGTCCGACGGCGGGGTGCGGCGGGTGGCTCCCGGGGTCACGCGAAGGTGTGACCCCGGGCGTGTCTCGAAAGCCCGTGTTCGCGATAGCCGCGCCGAGGCGGCCCCTGGCGGCACGGGCCGAGGACACCGATACAACCCCGGTATCGGCGCCCTCGTCCCGCACCGCCAGGAACCACCTCGATCACGACTCTCATCGAACGAGACTTCCGAGACACGCCCTAGCGCAGCCTCCCCAGCCGCTCGACGGCTTCGTCCAGCACCTCGTCCCGCTTGCAGAACGCGAACCGCACCAGGTGCTTCCACTCGTCCGGCGAGTCCGTGAACACCTGCAACGGTACCGCCGCCACCCCGGCCCGCTCCGGCAGCGCGTAGCAGAACTCGACCCCGTCGGAGTACCCCAGCGGGCGGATGTCGGCGCACACGAAGTACGTCCCCTCCGCCTGCCGCACCCCGAACCCGGCCGCCGCGAGACCCGCCGAGAGCCGGTTCCGCTTGTCCGCCAACGAATCCCGCATCGACGCCACCCACGCCGACTCGTGGCCGAGCGCGTAGGCCACCGCCGGTTGGAACGGCGCCCCGCCGACGAAGGTCATGAACTGCTTGGCCGCCCGCACCGCCGACACCAGTTCGGCCGGGCCGCACACCCAGCCGATCTTCCAGCCGGTGCAGTTGAAGCTCTTGCCCGCGCTGGAGATGGTCAGCGTCCGCTCCCGCATCCCCGGCAGCGACGCCAGCGGGGTGTGCGTGCGACCGTCGAACAGCAGGTCCTCGTACACCTCGTCGGTGATGGCCAGCAGGTCGTGGTCGCGGCAGACGGCGGCGACGCCCGCCAGTTCCGCCGCGGTGAACACCGAGCCGGTGGGGTTGTGCGGGGTGTTGACCAGGACCGCCTTGGTCCGCGGGGTCACCGCCGCGCGGAGCGCCTCGACCGGCACCCCGAACCGCCCGGACTCCTCCTCGACCAGCGGCACCACCACCCTGGTCGCCCCGGCGAGGGCCACCGAGGCCGCGTACGAGTCGTAGTAGGGCTCGAACAGGATCACCTCGTCGCCCGCCTGCACGAGGGACAGCAGGGCCGCCGCGATGGCCTCGGTGGCGCCCACCGTGACCAGGATCTCCCCGTCCGGGTCGTACGCCGTCCCGTGGCGGGCGCGGCTCTCGGCGATGGCCGCCCGCAGCTCCGGGCGGCCAGGGCCGGGCGGGTACTGGTTGACGCCGGAACCGATCGCTTCCTGGGCCGCGGCCAGCATCGCGGGCGGCCCGTCGGTGTCCGGGAAGCCCTGGCCGAGGTTGACCGCCCCGGTCCGGGCGGCCAGCGCGGTCATCTCCGCGAAGATCGTCGAGGTGAACGGTCGCAGTCGGGGTACCAACGGGTGTGGGGGCACGACCGCGCATCCTCACGGAGAATGGCGGGGTGGAGCAACTGACACCGGTCCCGGGCGAGGCGGAGAAGCGCCGCGCGCTGCGCACGATGAAGCTGGTCGCGCTGTCGTTCCTCGGCGCGGCCACCCTCATCTTCCTGGCCACGGTCCTGTGGCCGGACCCGCCCGCGTGGGTGGGCTACGTGCGGGCGGCGGCCGAGGCGGGCATGGTCGGCGCCCTGGCCGACTGGTTCGCCGTCACCGCGCTGTTCCGCAGGCCGATGGGCCTGCCCATCCCGCACACGGCGATCATCCCGACCAAGAAGGACGTCCTCGGCGACAGCCTCGGCGACTTCGTCGGCTCCAACTTCCTCTCCGAGTCGGTCGTCCGCGACCGCCTCCGCCGGGTGGGCGTCGCCGGTCGCCTGGGCGGTTGGCTGGCCCAGCCGGACAACGCCGAGCGCATCACCTCCGAACTCTCCACGGTCCTGCGCGGCGCCGTCACCGTCCTGCGCGACGAGGACGTCCAGGCCGTCATGGAGCAGGCGGTCGTCACCCGCGTGGTCAACGTCCCCTGGGGACCCCCGCTGGGCAAGCTCCTCCAGCGCGTCTTCGACGACGGCACCCACCACAAGCTGGTCGACCTGATCTGCGACCAGGCCTACGAGTGGGTCAGCCGCAACCACGACCAGGTCATGCGCGTCGTCTCCAACCGCGCCCCCTCCTGGTCGCCCAAGTTCGTCGACGCCCTGGTCGCCGACCGCGTGTACGAGGAGGTCCTGACGTTCGCCTGGAACGTCAAGACCGACGTCAACCACCCCATGCGCGCCGCCGTCGACAAGTTCCTGCACGAGTTCGCGGGCAACCTCCAGACCGACCCCAAGATCATGGAGCGGGCCGAACTGGTCAAGCACCAGGTCCTCGAGCACCCCGCGGTCAAGGACGTCATCGGCCGCGCCTGGACCACGGCCAAGCGCATGCTCCTCGACGCCGCGGAAGACCCCTCCAGCGAACTGCGCACCAGGGTCCGCACCGCCCTCACCACCCTGGGCGACCGCCTGGCCAACGACCCCGACCTCCGCACCAAGGCCGACGGCTGGGTCGAGGGCGCGGCGGCCTACGTGGTCCTCAACTACCGCGACGAGATCACCACCCTGATCACCGACACCGTCCACCGCTGGGACGCGGAGGAGACCTCCCAGAAGATCGAACTCCAGGTCGGCCGCGACCTCCAGTTCATCCGCATCAACGGCACCGTCGTCGGCGCCCTTGCGGGCCTGCTCATCTACACGGTCGCCCAACTCATCTCCTGAGCCCCCGCAAGCCCTTGCTGTTGCCTGTGGGCAACCTCCCGGGTTGTCCACAGGCAAGATCGTCTCCACCCGCTCCGCACCCGTGGCGGGATAGAATGGACCCGGGCTCGGCCCCCTGGGTGTGGCGGGGTATCGGGTGTGGCGGTGCTAGGTGATGACCCCTCGGCTGGCCGAGGAGTACAGTTACTCAGGGAATGGAAACACGGGAATAAATGCAGCCAGTGCGCTGGAGTCGCGGTTGATGTCATACTGGCGCAGCAAAGCGATATAGTGAGCTTTGTCTATATCCCAATCATATCCATGAAGTGTTTCGCCAACTTGCGTGGCGGCAAATACCAGGTCGGCGAGCAGGCGAGTTGTGCGACCATTCCCGTCGGTAAATGGATGGATTCTCACCAACTCGGCGTGGACGGCGATGCCGAGTTCTCGCGGCGTCCAGTCTTGGGTGGTGTTCCAGCGGTACTGGATGCTGTCCAGGCGTTGCGCAGGTCGACTGCGATCTGCTCGGGAGCTACGCCGATGTTCAGTTCGCGTTTGCGGAAGCGTCTGGCCCACGTCCAGGTTTCTCCGTACAGCCGCCCGTGCAGTTCACGCACAAATCCGTCATGCAGAAGATCTTGGAGCGCTAGTTCGCCGACGAGTACCTGGGTCAGCAGTTGCTCGGTGACCTCGTTTTGCAGTTCCTGCTCAAGGTCGAATATCGCGGCCTTGTTGATGGGTGACCCGAGTGCTGTCCGTGCGTCCGCGAGCAGTGCTTGCATCTCGTCATCAGAAACAGGGGTCTCGCCGTAGCCTGGCGTGAACGCGGTCACGCCTGCTGGCGACGCTTGATGAGGAACTGGGTGACGCTTTCCGGGCGGACATAATCAGCGGGGATCATCCGCCGTTCAAGCCGCGCGGAGGCCGCGGTCGAGCGGGCGACGATCCGTTTGACTGTCGACTTGCTCACAACCCTGCGCTTCACGACTCGTATCTCCATCCGCCAGAACGCTCATATACCACGATATTACAACTGGCATGCAAGGGGCTGCGATGGCTCCGGCCACCCGCTCGCAGCAAGCAAGCAGGCAAGCCGCATCACTCTGAGCGGGTGCGTTCCCGCCAGGCCCTGGCTTTCTCCCGGTTCCCGCACACCCGCATCGAGCACCAGGTCCGCGACCGGTTCCGGCTCCGGTCGAAGAACGCCCACCGGCACTCGTCCGCCGGGCAGATCTTCACCCGCTCCCACTCCCCGAGCGCCGCCAGTCGCACCGCCGCCGCCAGCACCGCCCCGGTCACCTCCACCCCCACCAACCGGGGCACCCCGCCCACCACTTCGACCGGCACCGCGAAGCCGTCCAGGGAAGCGGGTTCTCCGGCGGCGGCGGCCCGGAGCCCGTCGCGCACGGCTCGCACCCGCGTCGCGTCGGTGTCCGACAGGCCGCGTGCGGCGAGCCACGACTGCCACCCGTGGGCGTCGTCCAGCAGGTCGGTGTGCTTTTCGAGGTCGACCGTGTTCAGGAAGTCCAGGAGCAGGTCCACGTCGTGCCCCGTGGTCGCCTCGCCAGTGCGCACGACACCACTGTAGGCCGGTGACCGGTTGTCGACGGCTGCCGTAACCCGCATACTCGGTATACCGGTTACCGACTCCAGGAGGTCGACATGTCCGTCCCTACCTTCGGCACCACCGTCCTCGACTGCCCCGACCCGATGGCCCTGGCCGGGTTCTACGCCCGGCTCCTCGACTGGGCGGAACCGGAGCCGGGGCAGCAGCAGGAGGACGGCTGGGTGAACCTGAACGGCCCCGGCGGTCGGCTCTCCTTCCAGCGCGTCCCCGACCACACCCCGCCCACCTGGCCCAAGGGTGAGCGCCCCCAGCAGTTGCACCTCGACCTCTACGTCGACGACCTGGAGGCCGCGCACACCCGGGCGGTCGGGCTCGGTGCCCGGCTCCTCGATGACGCGCCGGAGGACTTCCGCGTGTACGCCGACCCGGCTGGGCACCCGTTCTGCCTGTGCATCTCCTGATCTATTCGCAGTGTGTATACACATCCGGTAGAGTCCTGGGCATGTCAATTGGACACGCCTTGCTAGGGCTGCTGGAGACCGGTCCCCGGCACGGCTACGACCTCAAGCGCGCCTACGACGAGCGCTTCGGGCAAGACCGCCCGCTGGCCTACGGACAGGTCTACTCGACGCTGTCCCGTCTGCTGCGCAACGGACTCGTGGAGGAGAGCGGTGTCGAACCGGGGGGCGGTCCCGACCGCAAGCGCTACGCCATCACCCACGCCGGGGTCACCGACGTCGCGGAGTGGCTCGTGACCCCGGAGAAGCCGCAGATCTACCTGCAGAGCGCGCTCTACACCAAGGTCGTGCTCGCGCTGATGTCCGGGCGCAGCGCCGAGGACGTGCTCGACGCGCAGCGGGTCGCGCACCTCAAGGCGATGCGGGAGCTGACCGCGCGCAAGCAGGAGGGGGACCTGGCCGACCAGCTCATCTGCGACCACGCCCTGTTCCACCTGGAGGCGGACCTGCGCTGGCTGGAGCTGACCGCCGCCCGCCTCGCCGACCTCGGCGCGCAGGTCGCGTCATGAGCGAGGCGCTGCTGGTCGGGGCCGACCTGCGCAAGTCGTTCGGGAAGACGCCCGCGCTCGACGGGGCGGGGATGAGCGTGGCGGCCGGGGAGGTCGTGGCGGTGCTGGGGCCCTCCGGGTCGGGGAAGTCGACGCTGCTGCACTGCCTGGCCGGGATCGTCGCGCCGGAGTCGGGGACGGTCGTGTACGCCGGGCGCGAGGTGTCCGCCATGGGCGACAAGGAGCGCAGCGCGCTGCGGCGCGGTGAGTTCGGGTTCGTGTTCCAGTTCGGGCAGCTGGTGCCGGAGCTGACCTGCCTGGAGAACGTGGCGCTGCCGCTGCGCCTGGGCGGCACCCCGCGCAAGGCGGCGGAGGCGACCGCGCGCGACTGGCTGGGGCGGGTGCGGGTCGACGAGGTGGCCGACAAGCGGCCCGGCGAGGTGTCCGGCGGGCAGGGGCAGCGGGTGGCGGTGGCCAGGGCGCTGGTGACCGAGCCGAAGGTGATCTTCGCCGACGAGCCGACCGGGGCGCTGGACTCGCTCAGCGGCGAGGAGGTCATGCGGCTGCTCGTCGGCACCGCCAGGGAGACCGGGGCGGCCATCGTGCTGGTGACCCACGAGGCCAGGGTCGCCGCGTACTCCGATCGCGAGGTCGTGGTGCGCGACGGGCGCACCAGGGAACCGGAGCCCGCGTGGTGAGGACCTGGTGCAACGACCTGGCCATCGGGGTCCGGCTGGCCGTCGGGGGCGGCCGGACCTCGCTGGCCAGGTTCCTGCTGAGCACCTTCGGCGTGGCCACGGCGGTGGCCGTGCTGCTGCTCGCCGCCTCGGTGCAGCCGACGCTGCAGGCGCGCGACGACCGCACGACCGCCGCGAACCCCGACCCCACCGAGGTCGCCGGGATCACCCCGCTGGCGTTGCGGGACTCCTCCACCGAGTTCCGCGGCCGCAACATCACCGTGCGGTTCGTCCACGCCCCGGACGCCACCTCCCCGGTGCCGCCGGGCATGGACGCGGTGCCCGCCGAAGGCTCGATGTGGGTCTCCCGCGACCTCGCCACCCTGCTCGCCGAGCCGGGTTCGGGGCTGCTGCGCGACCGCTTCCCCCCGCACGTGGCCGGGGTGCTCGGCCAGGAGGGGGTGACCGACCCGCACGACCTGATCGCCTACGTCGGGGCCGGACCGGACCTGGTGGGCAGCTCGCTGGCCACCCCCGTCTACGCGTTCGGCACCCACGAGCGCAGCCGCTACCTCGATCCCACGCTGCTGCTGCTGATCCTGCTCGGGATCGTGGCGCTGCTGGTGCCGGTGTTCATCTTCCTCGCGGCCAGCACCCGCATCGCCGGGGCCGAGCGGGACCGGCGGCTGTCCGCGCTGCGGCTGGTGGGCGCGGGCGACCGGCAGGTGCGGCGGATCGCCGCGGCGGAGTCGCTGGTGAGCGCGGTCGCCGGGCTGGTCGTCGGGGTCGGGCTGTACCAGGTGGGGCGGTCGGTGGCGCCGGGCGTGGTGCTCGCCGGGATCAGCGCGTACCCGTCGGACATCGTGCCGGTGTGGTGGCTGGCCGCGCTGGTGGTGCTCGCGGTGCCGGTGCTGGCCGTGCTGACCGCGCAGTTCGCCCTGCGCCGCACCATCATCGAGCCGCTGGGCGTGGTGCGGTTCAGCAAGCCGGTCAACCGGAAACTGGCCTGGCGGTTCGGGGTGATCGGGCTCGGCGTGGTGCTGCTGCTCTGGCACGGCGGCGGCCGGGCGGGCAGCCCGGTGTGGTCCTACAGCGTCGCCGCCGGGGCCACGCTGCTGCTGGCGGGGGTGCCGATCCTGCTGCCGCTGGTGATCGAGCGGGCGGTGGCGCGGCTGCGCGGCGGACCGACGTCGTGGCAGTTGGCCATCCGCAGGCTCCAGCTCGACTCCGGCACCTCGGCCAGGGTGGTCGGCGGGGTGGCCATCGTGCTCGCCGGGGCGATCGCCGTGCAGTCGGTGCTGACCGCGCAGATGGACCGCTTCGTCGACCCGTCACCGACTGCCTCGGCCGCCGACCCGGAGAGCGCGGGAATGCGGGTCTATCCGCAGGAAGACGTTGTCGGCCGGGCTGTCGAGCTGCTTGACGGGGTGGCTGGCGTGCAGGGGGCGTTCCGCAGCGAGCTGGTGAACTTCCAAACCGGCGAGAACGGGATCATGGGCTTCCCGCTGCTCGACTGCACGGTGCTGACCGAGGTCTACCGGGTGGTCGACTGCGAGGGTGGGCAGGTCTACACCATCGGCAACTTCACCACCTCCGAGGAGTTGGCCGCCGGTCGCACCCTCCAGGTGACGGGCTTGGACCGGGACGGCAACTACCGCTCCCTGGCCACCTGGACCGTCCCGGAGGCCCGTCACGTCACACCGCCCGCAGGGTTGAGCCCGCGGTTCCACGGCGTTGTCATCAGCGCGGGCGGCACCCTGCCGAACCCGATGCCCCTCCCTTTCAAGCGCGCGGTCGAGGTCATGCTCGACCCGACCGACCCGGACGCCCCGGACCGGGTCCGCACGGCCCTGGCCCCGCTGGGGTGGAAGGTGTACGGGAACTACTTCGGCAGCTACGGCCAGTACGGCAACCACTCCTCCGTCGAGGAGCAGTCGTTCCTGACCATCCGCCGCGGCCTGCTCATCGGGGCGGTGTTCGTCCTGCTGGTGGCCGGGATCAGCCTGCTGGTGCTGGCGCTGGAGCACATCCGCGAACGCCGCCGCCCGCTCGCCGTCCTCGCCGCCAGCGGGGTGCCCACCGGAGCACTGGCCAGGTCGCTGCTGTGGCAGATCGCCGTCCCGATCGCACTGGGGGCGCTCATCGCCATCGGCACCGGCATCGCCCTGGCCGCACTGGTCCTGCGGCTGGGCAACGACCCGCTGTACGTCGACTGGCCGAGCGTGGGCCTGATGACCCTCGCCGCCGCCGTCCTCGGCCTGCTGGTCTCGGTGGTCACCCTGCCGTTCCTGCGCGGCGCCACCCGGCTCACCTCGCTGCGCACGGAGTAGGACCGGGTCCCCGGGGAGGGTCCGCCCTCCCCGGGGACGTCACATCAGCAGGTACGCGGCGCTCCCCAGCCGGGCGATGGTGCCGTCGGCGGGCTGCTCGCCGAACAGCGTGGTGGCCGCCCCGCGGCGGTGGAAGCCGGTGAGCACGGCGTGCCGGGTGCCGCTGGAGTTGTTGCGGGTGCCCGAGTGCCACACGTGCGAGTTGAACAGCCAGGCCGTCCCGGCGGGCCCGGACAGCAGCACCTGGTCCGGGTGGTCCTCGTGCCCGCGCGGCGCCACGAACCCCCAGTCCAGGTGCGACCCCGGCACCACCCGCGTCGACCCGTTCTCCGGGGTGAAGTCGGTCAGCGCCACGATCGCCGTGCACACCTGCCACCGCCCCGGCTCCGCCCGCTCCGGCGAATCCCGGTGCAGCGCCTGGCCCCCGTGCTCCGGGGTGCCCGCCCGGTAGTGCATCTCGTCGACCCGGAACTCCGGCCCGAGCAGGTGCCGCACCGCCGCCAGCAACCGCGGCCGCAACCAGAACGCGTCGAACACCGGCCCGGCCTCCAGCAGCCCCCGCAGGTGCAGCGTCCCGCCCTGCCTGCCCGACCCGGCCAGCAGCCGCTCCAACTCCACCATCGCCGCCTCGACCCGCGCCCGGTCGAGGAAGGTGTCGAACCGGCAGAACCCGAGCTCGTCCAGCTCGACCAGTTGCTGCGGGTCGAGCAGGTCCGATCGCACCCCCAACTCGGAGAGAACCTCGTGCACACCTCCGGTGTAGCCCAGCGGGGCCGCCGGTGCCACCCGATTCACCTGATTCACCTGCTATCGGCGCAGGCGGTGCAGGCGCAGGGCGAGTTGGATCTCCAGGGCGCGTGCCGGGTCCTGCCAGTCCTCGCCCAGCAGGGTCGCCACCCGGTCGAGCCGCTGCACGACCGTGTTCACGTGGACGTGCAGCAGGTCCTTGGCCCTGGCCAGGCTGGCGCCGGAGTCGAAGTAGGCGGTGAGGGTGCCCAGCAGGTCCGTGCCGCGGCGCGAGTCGTAGTCGAGGACGGGGCCGAGGACCGAGTCCACGTGGGCGGTCAGGTCGCGGGTGTCGCCCAGCAGGAGGCCGATGAAGCCCAGGTCGGCGGTGGTGGCGCCGTCGCCCGCGCGGTCCAGGGCGAGCAGGGAGCGGGCGCAGCGGGCCGCTTCGGCGTGGGCCGCCGCCAGTTCGGGGATGCCGGTGGCGGGGCCCGCGGCGCCGACGGTGACCGGGGCATCGACGGCGGCGCCCAGGTCGGTGGCGACCCGGGCGGGGTGGACCGGGCCCGGTGCCAGCACCACGACCTGTTCCGCGTGCACCCCGACCAGTCCGCCGTAGCGGCTCGCGGCCGTGGCCAGCCTGCGGCGGGGGACCTCCGAGGCGCAGACCAGGACCATGTGCGGTGCCGACAGGTCCACCCCCAGCCGGGCGCCGCGCGCCGCCAGCCCGGACGGGTTGCGCGTCGGGGCGGTCAGCAGGTCCGACAGGAGTTCGCCGCGGACCTCGTCCTCCGCCGCGGCCACCGAACGCCGCAGCAGCAACAGCAGCGCCGTCACCACCCCGGCCCGTTCGAACAGCCGCCGTTCCGCGTCGCCGAGGTCGGCGCGGCCGGACAGGACCAGGCTGCCCAGCACCTCCGGGCCCGCCTGCACCGCGCACACCCACGCCCGCTCCACCGCTTGGCCCGATGCGTTCGCCGACGCCGCCCGGCCCGACGCGTCCACAGGCACTGCCCGGCCTGTCGCCTTCGTCGACGGCGCCCGGCCCGGCGCCTCCACCTGTACCGCTCGGCCGGAGGCTTCCACCGGGAACGGGCCGCACGGGTCGCCGACTCGGGCCAGTTCCACCCCTGCGGCGTCGAACACCGCGATCCCGCCGCCCAGGACCGAGGCGAGGGCTCCGGCGACCTCGTCGAGGTCGCCGCCGCGCAGGACCAGGTCCATCAGCTTGTCGTGCGCCTCCGCGGCCTGGCGCAGGGCCGAGACGTGGCCGGAGATGGTGGTGTGGGCGGTGTTCAGCTCCGCCAGGGCGGCCCGGGTGGAGTCCAGCAGGCGGGCCGTGTCGATGGCGATGGCGGCGTGGTCGGCCAGGGACGACAGCAGGGCGACCTCGTCGGGGGTGAAGTCGCGGGCGGTGCGGTCGGCCGCGTACAGCACCCCGATCACCCGGCTGCCCAGGGCGAGTGGCACGCCCAGGATCGCCGTCAGGCCCTC
Source organism: Actinokineospora sp. PR83 (assembly GCF_021056305.1). Taxonomy (NCBI): domain Bacteria; kingdom Bacillati; phylum Actinomycetota; class Actinomycetes; order Pseudonocardiales; family Pseudonocardiaceae; genus Actinokineospora; species Actinokineospora sp. PR83. The sequence continues at coordinate 27,128 of NZ_JAJCXD010000001.1, read as the reverse complement.
GTCGCGCACCGACGAGTCGATCGGGCCGGTGTGGTTGAAGCGGGTGTCGGCGAAGTAGTCGCGGCTGGCGTACGGGCGGGCGGTCTGGGCGACCAGCCCGCCCAGGCCCTCGCCCATGCCGAGCTGGACCTGTTGGAACAGCGCGGACACCGAGCCGTCGGTCACCCGCACGTAGGTCTTGCCCGCGTGTTCGTCGTTCAGCGACAGGTACGACACGTCGACGCCGAGGAGCATCCGGGCCCGGTGGACGATCGAGCGCAGGACCGCGTCGGTGTCGCGCAGGGCGGCGAGGTCGCCCGCGGTGTCGAACAGGGCGGTCAGCTCCGCCTCGCGGCGGCGGTGGGCGGTGACGGTGCGGCGGACCCGCAGCGCCGCGGCGACGGCGCGGTCCACCGCTGCCAGCGCGTCCCCGTCGAGGCCGGACGCGCGGGCCGTGGCCGCGACGCCGGACAGCTCCTCCGGGCTCGCCCCCGCGGCCAGCAGGTCGAGCAGGGTGAGCAGGTCTGTCACGGCGTCGCGGGCCTCCACCCGGGGGATGGTGCCACTCAGCGGGCGGCCAGGGCGGGTTCGTCGTGCAGGGACGTCCCGGCGGTCTCCTTGGCCAGGAACACCGCCACGGTCGTGATCGCGCACATGGCCACCACGTAGATCGACACGGGGATCGTGCTGTCGTACTTCTGGAACAGGGCCACCGCGATCAGCGGCGCCACCGCACCGGCCGCGATCGACGATAGCTGCCCGCCGACCGACAGGCCGGTGTAGCGGACCCGGGTCGGGTACTGCTCGGAGAAGAACGCCGCCTGCGGCCCGTACATCGCCCCGTGCAGGACCAGCCCGACGGTGGCCGCGGCGATGATGACCGGGGTGGACCGGCTGTCCAGCAGGGCGAAGAAGGCGAACGCCCACCCCGCCATGGCGATCGCGCCGAACAGGTACACCGGGCGCCTGCCCAGCCGGTCCGACAGCGCGCCCCACAGCGGGATCGATACGAAGTGCACCGCCGACCCCACCAGCACCGCGGTCAGCCCGAGGCTGCGGGCCAGGCCCAGCCCGGTGGTGACGTAGACCAGGATGAACGCGGTCAGCACGTAGTAGGAGACGTTTTCCGCCATCCGGGCGCCGATGGTGACCAGCACCTGCCGCCAGCTCGTGCGGAACACCTCCACGGCGGGCGCGTGCGCCCGTTCGCCCGCCCGCTCGGCCGCCGCCAGGAACACCGGGGACTCCGCCACGGTCAGCCGGATCCACAGCCCGATGACGACCAGCACCCCGGAGATCAGGAACGGGATGCGCCAGCCCCAGGACTCGAACGCCGCGTCGGTCTGCACCGCGGCCAGCACCGCGAGCACCCCGGTGGCCAGCAGGTTGCCGCCCGGCGCCCCGCACTGCGGCCAGGACGCCCAGAACCCGCGGCGGGCGTCGTCGCCGTGCTCGGAGACGATCAGCACGGCGCCGCCCCACTCGCCGCCGAGGGCGAAGCCCTGCACCAGGCGCAGCAGGATCAGCAGGAGCGGGGCGCCCGCGCCGATCATCGCGTAGGTGGGCAGCAGGCCCATGGCGAAGGTGGCGCCGCCCATCAGCACCAGGCTCACCACCAGCAGCTTCTTGCGGCCGACCTTGTCGCCGTAGTGGCCGAACACCAGTCCGCCGATGGGTCGGGCGAGGAAGCCGATGGCGAAGGTCAGGAAGGAGAGCAGGGTTCCGGTCAGCGGGTCGCTCTCGGGGAAGAACAGCTCGTTGAAGACCAGGGCCGCCGCGGAGGCGTAGAGGAAGAAGTCGTACCACTCGATCGTCGTGCCGACGAGGCTGGCGCCGACGATGCGGACGAAGGACTTCGGCTGCGCTGCCGCCATCGTCATCACCGCTTTCTCACAGGGGGACAGGGAAGCCCCGCGACGTTTCTCGCAGGGAACGGGGGACCAGCCCCACCAGGTCGGGGACGGTGCCGGGTGGGGGCGGGTGGCGGGAGGGAGTGATTCAGTTGGCGGTCCAACCGCCATCCACGGGCAGGGAGGCTCCGGTGAGGTGGGCCGCGTGCGGGCCGCACAGCCAGGTGACCAGGGCGGCGACCTCCGCCGGTTCGACCAGTTGCTTGAGCGGCGCCCGGTCCAGCAGCACCTGCTCGACCACCTCGTCCCGCTCGATGCCGTGCGCCCTGGCCTGGTCGGCGATCTGACCGGTGACCAGCGCCGTGCGCACGTACCCGGGGCTGACGCAGTTGCTGGTCACCCCGTGCGGCGCCCCCTCCACCGCGGTGACCTTCGACAGCCCCTCCAGCGCGTGCTTGGCCGTCACGTAGGCGACCTTGTACGCGCTGGCCCGCAGCCCGTGCACGCTGGACAGGTTCACCACCCGGCCCCAGCCGCGGGCGTACATGTGCGGCAGCGACCGGCGGATCAGCAGGAACGGTGCGGTGACCATGACCTGCTGGAGGTGGGTGAACCGCTCCACCGGGAACTCGTGCAGCGGTGCCACGTGCTGCAACCCGGCGTTGTTGACCAGGACGTCGACCTCGGCGGGCAGCCGGTCGATCGCCGACGGGTCGGACAGGTCCGCGGTGTGCGCCCACCCGCCGACCTCTTCCGCCGCCGCGGCGGCCCCGGCGGCGTCCAGGTCGACCACGTGCACCTTCGCCCCGGCGGCGGCAAGCGCTTGCACGCACGCCAAGCCGATGCCGCTCGCACCGCCGGTGACCAGGGCCGTGCGCCCGGCCAGGGGGTTGTGATCCGGACCACTCGTCATGCGTCCACGGTAGGAGTGGCGGGTGCCGGGAGGCGATGTGCGCCCGCACCACAAGCGGGTGGTCGGCTGTGTTCGTGTCGCACATGCGGACATGCGCATGGTCAAGTGCGTAGGCTGGCCCTGTGATTTGTCCGAAGTGTCAGAACGTGATGCACACGGTCGAGCGGCGGGGCGTGCACATCGAGCAGTGCACCGGTTGCCGGGGGATCTTCCTCGACCACGGGGAGCTGGAGCAGATGGCGGTGGCCGAGCAGCGCCACTACGCCGCCCCGCCGGCTCCGTACCAGCCGGGTGCGCCCGCGGGCCCGTACCCGCCCGCCGGGCCGTACCCGCCCGCTGGGGGCCACTACCCGGCGCAGCCGCACCAGCCGCACTACCGGGATTCGCCTCCCGGGTACCGGGACTCGCCCCCCGGCTACGGGCACGCGGGCTACCGCGACTCGCCCCCCGGTTACGGCCACGGCGGCTACGGGCACAAGAAGCGCCGCAAGAGCTTCCTGGAAGACCTCTTCGACTGAGGCGGGCGTGAACCCGATGATCTGCGCGGCCTGCGGCGAGTGGGCCGACGCACCCCGGGTGGACGGGAGCGGGGACGCCGCGTTCCTCGTGTGTGACCGGTGCGGGCACCGGGAGCCGTTCCGCAGGCTCCCGGTGTTCGCCCTGACCGGGCCCAGCGGCACCGGCAAGTCCACCGTCTGCCGCCGCCTGGGTCCGCTGCTCGGCGACCGCGCCGTGGTGCTGGAGCAGGACGTCCTGTGGGTCGGCGCGCTGCGCGACCCGGAGGACGACTTCGGCGCGTTCCGCCGCACCTGGCTGCGCCTGCTGGCCATGCTCAACCAGTCCGGCCGCCCCGCCGTCCTCTGCGGCACGGTCGCGCCCCCGCAGTTCGAGCGCAGGCCCGAGCGCGCCCTGTTCGGCGACGTGCACTACCTCGCCCTGGTCGCCGACGACGACGTCCTGCGCGCCCGGTTGTCCGCGCGCCCCGCCTGGCGGGAGTGGCAGGACGAGCGGCGCATCGCCGAGATGCTCGCGTTCAACGCCTGGATCAAGGCGAACGCCGACTCGACCGACGCCCCGATGCGCCTGCTGGACACCTCCTCGGCCACGGTCGACGAGACGACCGCCGCCGTGGCGGAGTGGGTGCTCGACCTCCTGTAGGCCTTGTGACCGGACGCACCGCCAGGTGCAAGCGCTGCGCTTGCAGTTGCTAGCACTCGGGCGTAGCGTTGTTCCTGTCACGAGGAGGAGATGCTTTCCGATGGTCGACACCGACGGCGAGGCCAGTGCGATCGACAAGGTCGCCGACCTGGGCCGCGACATCGGCGGGTACATCAAGCAGCAGCGCGACACCGCCAAGATCTCGTTGCGCCAGCTGTCGAAGCTCGCGGGCGTCTCCAACCCGTACCTGAGCCAGATCGAACGCGGCCTGCGCAAGCCGAGCGCCGAGATCCTGCAGCAGATCGCCAAGGGGCTGCGGATCTCCGCCGAGGCGCTGTACGTGCGGGCGGGGATCCTCGACCTCCCGGTCGGGGGTCCGGTGCCCGACGCCGTGCGCGCCGACACCGAGCTGACCGAGCGCCAGAAGCAGGTCCTGCTGGACGTCTACGAGAGCTTCCGGCGCGAGAACGAGAACACCCGACGGTCCACACCAGAGGAATCCACTGTGGACGGCAACCGGGCCGCGGATTCCACCGAGTGAGGAGTGACGACATGACCACCACCGAGAAGACCACCCTGCCCGAGCCCGTCCGCACGCCGCTGCTGGCCGTGCTCGGCGCAGGCGACTACGCCGCCAGGGCCGTCGCCGAGGCGTTCGCCAAGGCCAAGGGCCGCGCGGAGAACACCGTCGAGGACCTCCCGGGCGAGGTCGCGGGCCTGCGCGGCAAGCTGGACCCGGCCGAGCTGCGCAAGCTGGTCGACGCCTACACCGCCGCCGCCGTCTCGCTCTACCAGAAGCTGGCCGAGCACGGCGAGGACGCGCTGGGCAAGCTGCGCGAGCAGCCCCAGGTCAAGCAGTTGGAGGACGCCCTCGCCCTGGCCCAGCTCAAGGCGGGCGACGTGGCGGACGACGCCAGGGTGCTGACCGAGGACCTGCTGGCCAAGGTCACCCGCAAGACCCGCTCGGTCGGCGAGAAGGCCGCCCGCGCCACCGAGGACCTGACCGAGCGCACCGCCCTGGCCACCCAGGACATCGCCGAGGAGGTCGCCGAGGCCGTCGAGGACGCGGGCGCCGAGCTGGCGCACGAGGTGCGCAGCACCTCCCGCAAGGCCGCGAACAAGACCGACCCGGCCCGCAAGCCCGCGGCCACCACCGCCAAGCCCGCGACCGCCAAGCCCGCCGCTAAGCCGACCACGGACAAGTAGCCCGCGGCGATCACGATCACACGCCACGACCCCCGGACCGGCCGTCCGGGGGTCGTGACGTGTGGTGGATCTGCCCGGTTCGCACGTAGGGTGGTGCTGTGCCGGTTCTCGCCTCCTGGATCCTGCGGGTCATCGACTGGGCCGCCGTGCCCGTCGGTGTCTTCGCCTTCATCCACGCCCTGTTGCAGCGACCGGATGCCTATTCCGCCGCCGACCGGCTCAGCAAACCCGCCTGGCTGGGGATCACCGCCGGGGCGGTGGGCGCGCTGCTGCTGTTCAGCTTCGCGGACTCGGGCTGGTTCTTCTGGACCGCGGGCCTGGTCGCGGCGCTGGTCTACATCGTCGACGTGCGGCCCAAGCTGATCGAGGTGCAGCGCGGCCAGCGCTGGTGATCCTCGCCCGCTCCTACGGCACCGGCGACCCGCGCACGCTGGTGGTCCCCGGGCTGGGGGCCACCGCCGGTGAGGCGCGCATCCCGGCGTCCGGCCTGCCCAGCACCCGGACCGTGCTGACGCTGCCCTCGCACGCCGACAACACCGACGCCCCATCCGGCTACTGGCGCTACGCCACCCTCGCCCGCGACGTCGCCGCCGTGTTGGGCGGCACCCGGCGGGCCGTGGGGGTTTCGCTCGGCGCCGCCGCGCTGTGCGCGCTGGTCGCCGCCGACCCCACCGCCCTCGACCGGCTGGTCCTGCTGCTGCCGGGAGCGCTGTCCAAGCCGCGCCCGGCCCCGTCGGCGGCGCTGGTCCTCGCCATGGCCGACGCCGCGGACGCGGGTGACCGCGCCGGGCTCCGCGCACTGGTGGCGCCGACCGTTCCACCCGGCACCGGCTCCTACGTCGAGGACCGCACCGCCGCCCTGCTGCGCCTCGGCCCGGCCCTGCGCGCCGTCGCCACCGAGGTCCCGGTGCCCGACCCGGCCGCGCTCGCCGACGTCCGGGCGCGGGTCCTGGTGGTCGCCGCCACCGGCGACCCGGTGCACCCGGCCGAGGTCGCCGAGGAAGCCGCCGCCGCCTTCCCGCGCGCCGAACTGGTCCGCTACGACTCGCCCGCCCCGCTGGTCACCCACCGCCGCGAACTGCGGGCACTCCTCGCCGCCTTTCTGGGCCGCCCGGACTAACCTCGGCGCGGTGACCTGGAGCATCGCCGGAAGCCTCACCGTCGTCCCCGCCCTCGACCGCCCGGACCTGCTCGCCGAGCCGGTGGCCAAGGCCCTCGCCGGGCTCGACGCAGGCCGCGTCGGCGTCGCCGAGATCGACCCGGACCTGGCCGACACCGCCGAGTTCTGCGCCCACTACGGCTCCCCGCTCGCCGCGTCGGCGAACTGCGTGGTGATCCTGGGCAAGCGCGGGGACACCGAGACCATGGCCGCCTGCCTGGTGCTGGCCACCACCCGCGCCGACGTCAACGGCCTGGCCCGCAGGCACCTGGGCGTGCGCAAGGCGTCGTTCGCGCCGATGGACCGCGCGGTCGAGCAGAGCGGCATGGCCTACGGCGGCATCACCCCGATCGGCCTGCCCGCCGACTGGCCGCTGCTGGTGGATGCGGCCGTGGCCGCCGCCCCGGAGCTGGTGATCGGCAGCGGCGTGCGCGGCAGCAAGCTGCTCGTGCCCGGCGACCTGCTCGCCGGGTTGTCGTCGGCCGAGGTGGTCGAGGGGCTGGGCCGTCCGGTCGGGTGACATCGGCGGGAACCTACCTTCGTCGGTTGCCCCGATATGCCGGTTTCCGGTCCCATTTCCCCTGACGGTCGGTGGAGCGGGCTCGGGGAGGCTGCGGAGATGACCATGCAGGTCGAGGGTGGGCCGGAGGCGGCGAGAGCCACCATCCGCGTGGGCGTCGTCGACGACGAGCCCATGGCCAGGGCGTTCGTCGCCAAGATCCTCGGCGCCGCGCCCGACGTCACCGTGGTCGCCGAGGGCGCCGACGGCACCGAGGCGCTGGAGCTGGTCCGCACCGGCTCCCTCGACGTGCTGCTGCTGGACCTGCGGATGCCGAAGATGGACGGCCTGGACACCCTGCGCGAGCTGCGCCGGGTGCCGGGCGCCCCCGCCGTGGTCGTGCTCACCACCTTCCACGCCGAGCAGGCCGTGGCCACGGCGTTGCAGCTCGGCGCCAAGGGCTTCCTGCTCAAGCACGTCGACCCGGCCGAGCTGGTGCGCGCGGTCCGCGTCGCCGCCCGCGGCGGGGCGGTGCTCGACCCGACCCTGACCCACGAGCTGATGGGCCACCTGGCCAGCCACCACCTCGACCGGATCGGCGCGGCCACCGAGGTCGCCCGCCTGTCGGCCCGCCTGCGCGACGTGCTGAAACTGGTCGGCATGGGGCGCAGCAACGGCGAGATCGCCGAGGAGCTGCGGCTGTCGGATTCCACCGTCCGCGGTTACGTCTCGGAGATCCTGGCCGCCACCGGCTGCGCCAACCGGGTCACCGCCGCCGTCCTGGCCCAGCGGGCGGGCCTGCTCGACTGAGCCCGCCCGCGAACGCCTGCCCAGTTCGGTGGCGGCGGGGCTCAGTCGTCGGCCGACGGCCCCGGTCCGGTCGTGGCGTACCGGGCGGCGGTGGTGCGGACGGCCTCGTCGACCACCTGGGAGACGCGTTCGGCGCTCACCTCCCAGCCCGGCACCAGGAGCGCGGGCCAGAAGACGTAGTTGGAGATCATGCCCAGGAACTGGGTGGCCGCGAGGTCCACGTCCTCCACCCGCACCGTTCCCGCCTCGTGCTCGGCCAGCAGGTAGTCGCGCACGGACTCGAAGTAGGGCAGCTTCCCGCGCGAGAACTGCGCGTCGGCGAGTTCGGGGAACCGCGGCAGCTCGGCGATGACGATCCGGAACAGGTCGGTCATCCGGGGGCGGCTCAACAGCTCGGCGTAGCGGCGACCGATGGTGCTGAGCCCGCCGACGATGTCGCCCGCCCGCGGGGGGTCCTCTTCGTCGGCGGTTGACCAGGACTCGGTGACCATGGCGTCGAACAGGGCGGCCTTGGTGGGGAACTGCTTGAACAGGGTGGCCCGCGAAACGCCCGAGCGCTCCGCGATCCGCGCCAGCGACGTCCGGTCGTAGCCCAGTTCGAGGAACAGCGCGGTCGCGGCCGCCAGGATCAGCGCGCGCTTCTCCTGGGCGATGCGCTGGTGGTACGTCGTCACGGCCCTGCTCATGGGCCGAGCATACGAGGTGAGTGGCTTGACTCGCCATCGCCGCCGACCTAGTGTCAGTGGTGGTGAGTCGCTCGGCTCACCACTGGCCGCCGTTCACCACCGGTGATCCCGGTCGGTCACCCACGTACCGGAGGAAACCTGATGCGCCGCTTCGACAACCAGACCGTGCTCGTGACCGGCGGGTCCGGTGGCCAGGGATCGAGCCACGTGCGCGCCTTCCACGCGGAGGGGGCGAACGTGGTGATCGGCGGCATCGACGCCGAACGCGGCGCCGCTCTCGCCGACGAACTCGGGACCCGCGCCCGCTTCACCCACCTCGACGTCACCGATGAGAGCTCGTGGTCCGCTGCCGTGCTGGCCGCCGAGAGCGCCTTCGGCGCCCTGGACGTGCTCGTCAACAACGCGGGCGTGCAGAACCCGCCCGCGCCGATCGAGAAGACGGATCAGGCCACGTGGTCGCGCATCCTCGACGTCAACCTCACCGGGACCTTCCTCGGCATCAAGGTCGCCGCCCCCGCTCTGCGCCGGGCAGCGGGGGGAGCCATCGTCAACATCGCCTCGATCATGGGCTTGGGCGGCACGGCGCACTACGCGCCGTACGTCGCCAGCAAGTGGGCCATCCGGGGTCTCACCCGGACGGCAGCGCTCGAACTCGGCCGGGACCGCATCCGCGTGAACACCATCCACCCCGGTGTGATCGCGACCCCCTTCATCACCGAACCGGCAGCGGGCGCCACCGCGGCGATCGCCGACTTCTACTCACCCGAGCCGTTCGCCGTCCCCCGACTCGGAGAGCCGACCGACGTCACCCGGCTCCTCCTGTTCCTCGCGTCCTCGGAAGCGTCGTTCGTCACGGGGTCGGAGTACGTCATCGACGGTGGACTCCTCCTCGGCCCCGCCCTCCAGGCCAAGGCCGCATGAGCGGCCTGGACAATCAGCCGCCAAAGTCGGAGAATGGCATTATCTGAAAACCGGCGCACTGCCGAACCGGTAGCCTCAGGACCCATGAACCAGGTCCAAGCGGTCACTTCGCGCAGCTTCGCCGCGCCCGTCGACGCGGTCCGCGCCGCCGTCGCCGACTACACCGGCACCCGTTCGAAGATCCTCCCCGCGAACTACAGCGAGTACGAGGTCCGCGAGGGCGGCACCGGCGCGGGCACGGTCGTGCACTGGAAGTTGCAGGCCACCAAGAAGCGCGTCCGCGACTGCCTGCTCGACGTGACCGAGCCGCAGCCCGGCACCCTGGTCGAGGCCGACCGCAACTCCACGCTGGTCACCACCTGGACCGTCGACGGCTCCGCCGACGCCGCGTCGGTGCGCGTCGCCACCACCTGGGAGGGCGCGAACGGGATCGGCGGCTTCTTCGAGCGCACCTTCGCCCCCGCGGGCCTGCGCACCATCCACGACGAACTGCTCGCCAACCTGGCCAAGCACCTCAACGCCTGAGCCGCGAGCACGGGAAGTGCCGTCAGGAGCGGGAAACCCGCTCCTGACGGCACTCGGTCAGACCCACTCCCGATCGGTCGGTTGTGGATGGTCGATGGTGATCCTGTTCTGCTCCCCCTTGGTCATGGGGAAGACGATGCCCCGTCGGTGCCGCCCCGGGCAACTGATATATGCGTGAACCGCAACGGGTCGCGCGGCGGCTCCCGGTCAGAGGATGACGGTCTTGTTGCCGTGCAACAGGATCCGGCTCTCCAGGTGCGCGCGCAGCCCGCGCGCCAGCACCACCTTCTCGATGTCGCGCCCCTTGCGCACCATGTCCACCACCGAGTCCCGGTGGTCGACGCGGATCACGTCCTGCTCCACGATCGGCCCGGCGTCCAGCTCGGCGGTCACGTAGTGGCAGGTGGCCCCGATCAGCTTCACCCCGCGCCGGTGCGCCTGGTGGTAGGGCCGGGCGCCGACGAACGACGGCAGGAAGCTGTGGTGGATGTTGAGCGCCTTGCCCGCCCAGTCCGCGCACAGCTCCGGCGGCAGCACCTGCATGAACCGCGCCAGCACCACCGCGTCCGGCTTCGCCGCGTCCACGAGCTGGCGAAGCTGCGCGAACGCCGCCTGCTTCCCCTCCGGTTCGCAGGCGGGGAAGGGCACGTGGTGGAACGGGATGCCGTGCGCGCGGGTGATCGCGGCCAGGTCGGTGTGGTTGCCCACGACCGCCCGCACGTCCACGTCCAGTTCGCCGCTCTGCACCCGGCCGAGCAGGTCGTAGAGGCAGTGGCCCTCCTTGGACACCAGGATCACCACCCGGCGCCGGTCCCCGGTGTCGGTCACCGACCAGTCCGACTGCGCGTGCAGCCCGCGCGCCACCGCGCCGAACCGCTCCCGCAACTCGGCGACGTCGAAGGGCAGCGAGTCCGCGCGCACCTCCTGGCGGGTGAAGAACCAGTTGGTCTCGGGGTCGGTGTGGTAAGCGGCCTCGACGATCCACCCGCCTGCCTCGGCGAGGAATCCGGCGATGGCGGCGACGATGCCGGTCCGGTCCGGGCAGGCCAGGCGGATGACGTAGCGGCGTTCGGTTGTGGGCACGCTCCGATTGTGGCAGCCACCGTCCACAAGCGCGCCCCGCTCGCGGTGTTGTCAGTGCTCCCCGAGGTCGGCCATCAGCGAGCGGTCACCACCGCGCCCGTGTTCCCGCCGGGAACCCCGAGCCTCTGATCGGGTGAATCGACGGCTTGTTCGGCCCGGATAACCGTTGTGGCGCAGCGGTTCCTCCTAGTCTGGTCGTGTTCCGCACAGTGCAACTCCGATTCGACGCCGGGTGTCTGCCGATGACCGCCCCGCCGGATGCGTCCCACACTGTAAAATCCCGGCAACGGCGCACGTGTGTCCTTGCGGGGGTGGAAAGGAAGACGTGTCCGGTCAGAGGAAGAACCCACAGGCGCGCGACCGCACCATCGGCGCCCAGCTCAAAGCCGTCCGGCTGGAGCAGACCCCGCTGAACCTGGAGGCCGCCGCCCGGGCGATCGGCTGGTCCACGGCCACGCTGAGCCGCACCGAGAACGGCAAGCGGCACATCACCAGCGAGGACGTCGCCATGGTCCTCGCTGTGTACGGCGTGCCCATGACCCAGCGCGGGGAGCTGATCGAAAGCGCCCGAGCGGGCGTGCAGGCAGGCTGGTGGTCCCGCCCCCTGCCCGGCGTCCTGCCCGACGTCGGCACCCTGGCCAGCTACGAGGCCTCAGCCAGCGCACTCACCGATTGGTCGCTCAACTACATCCCCGGATTGCTGCAAACCGAGCAGTACGCCACCAGTCTGATGATCGACGATGGCGCGCAGCCGCAGGACGTCACAATGCTCTGGCTCGCCCGCCAGCGCCGACAGGCGGTCGTGCCCAAGGTCGACTACGTGGCCTTCCTCCACGAGAACGCGCTGCGCATGACGTTCGGTGGTTCCGGGGCGCTTCGAGAACAGTTGGACCACTTGGTCCGAGCCTCTCACCGAGGCCAAGCCGTCCGCGTCGTGCGGGGGCGGGTGCCGCACCGGCTGCTGCTGCACCCGTGGCTGCTGTTGCACTTCGCCGACGCACCCCCGGTGCTCCACGTCGAGCTACACGGAAGCAGCGTCTATCTCCACGATGATGAGGTGGACAGCTATGTGAACATGCGCTCGACGCTCGATCGTCTGGCCCTATCGACAGCGGAAAGCCGCAGTATGATCGAGCAAATACGAGAAAGGTTGTGATCATGGAGTGGCGCAAGTCATCCCGCTCGGGCACCACCAGTAACTGCGTCGAACTGCGGCAGGACCTCACGGCCGTGCGCGACAGCAAGCGCCCCGGCGTCACCCTCCCCGTGACCCGGTCCGCCGTCCGCGAGCTGATCACCCGCCTCGCCCGCTGACCCCCGCACCGGGGGTGGGTCACAACACCACGGTGACCCGCCCCCGGGTTCGAGCACAAGCCTTGTCAGGGCAGTTCCGGTTCAACCAGCTTGGCGGCGTCCAACACCTGCGGGCAGAGCGTCGCCCCTCCGCCTGCTCCAGTGGCCAGGACGTCCACTCGTGAGGTCGCGGTCACTTCGAGTGCTACCGCACATACAGAGCCTGTTGGCCCGCCGAGTGATTGGACGGCTCGGTGTGTCCCCATCGTCAATGACTTTTTCTCGCCAGTGGCAACTACTTTGTCAATTCCGAGCTCGGGGTAAGCGGCCACAGTGAAGGTATAGCTTTCCGCCCCTGTTTCCTTGGCGACCTTCCACTGGCAGAGTTTCGCTATTCTGGTTTCGTCGGGCTGGGGTGACCCTGTCACGCCGAGTGCGGTTTTGGCGGCTGGGGTGAACAGGTCGCACGGGTCGAGGGTGGCCAACGGGTTATCGGAGGTCGGTGGTTGCGAGGGTGTTGCGGATGTGGTTGTGCGGTCGGAACCATCGGGTTCTGTCGCCACAGCGGTAGGGTGACCTGGTGTCTGCGTAGAACACGCTGTGGTCATGGCGACGGCGAGTGTGGTGAGGATCGCACGGGTGCGGGTGGGCTTCACGGTGGTCACTCCTGTTGCGAGAGTCGCCTGGCTGTGTCTTCATCGACGTGGCGGTAATTGTTCATCGCCACCGTAATGGCGGACTCCGCCTTCACCAGCGTCTCGCGGAGGGCGGCGAGTTGGGTCAGGAAACCCTGGTGGTCGGTGGCCACTTGGTGAATGTACGGCTTCATCACCGTGGCGGCATTGCTGGCACCGAGCATCGGTTCTTGGTCCAGGACATAGCGCAGGCCCTCCTGCCTCTCCAACCAGTCGAGCATCTTGCGGATGGCGGTCAGCAGGGCGTTGCCGCCGTGCTCGTTGACCGCGAACTGGCCTGCCGCTGCCGCGCCCACGAGTGCGTTCATGGACGCGCCGATTTGCTCCAGTGATGCGTTGTTGCCTTCGTCGATGTACACCGCGCCCCCTGCAGTGACGATGCGTTGACCACTGGGCACTCTAGGAGCCGTAGGGGTGGTATGTCTCGGGTTTGAAACAACCTCAGCGGCCGATGAGCCGCTAGTCCAGGTTCGCGTCCGCGTAGACGACCATCGCCGAGCGCAGGTACTCCGCCAGGCGCGGGTCGGTCTTGTCGAACTTGACCCGGAACCTCGGGTCGTCCGCGTACACGTCGGCCAAGCCCTTGTACGCCTCCCGGTTCGGCACCCAGTGGCCCTGGAGCCACCGGTGGTGCCCGGCGATCGTCTCCTGCACCGCCGGGTCGTCCGGGGCGCGGTCCGCGTCGATGTGCTCGACCAGCGTCCGCAGGGCGGCCACCCAGGCCTGGCCCTGTTCACGCATCCAGTCCTGGCCCTTGCCCCGGACGGCCGCGTTCGCCGCGTCCACGTGCTCCGCGCCCCAGCGCTCCCGCGCCTCGGCCTGCAACGCCTCCTGCTTGTCCGGGTCGAAGCCCTCGAACCAGTGCGCCACGGATTCCGTTGTCATCCCTGCGTCCCTTTCCACCTCGGTGATCGTGCGGGAGACGGTTCGCGCCAGCCGGTCGAACCGGTCTCGCTCGGCCAGGAGTCGGTCGCGGTGTTGGCGCAGGGCCACCACCGCGTCCTTCTCGCGGTCCACGACCTCGGCGATCGCGTCCAACCCCAGCCCCAGTTCGCGCAGCAGCAGGATTTCCTGCAACCGCAGCACCTGTTCCTGTTCGTAGTAGCGGTAACCGTTGTGGCCCACGAACGCGGGCGGCAGCAGACCGATGTCGTCGTAGTGCCGCAGCGTTCGGGAGGTCACCTTCGCCATCCGCGCCACCTGTTGGATCGACCAGGCCACCGCGCTCATCTCCCCGTCATCTCGCTGACCCGGTCAACGGTAGAAGTTGACGCGACGAGAAGGTCAAACCCCGATTCCGGCCGGGGCCACCGCCGCCCAGTCCAGCGTGACCTCGCCCAGGCGCCAGCGCCTGCGGTCGTCGAGGACCGGCCAGCCCTCGGCGGCCAGCAGGCGCACCGACTCCACCCAGCGGGCGCGCGGGCCGAACGGGGCGAACGCCGCCGCGGTGGCCCAGCAGGCGTCCAGGGCGGCGAGCAGGTCGTGCACCCGCTCGCCGGGCACGTTGCGGTGGATCAGCGCCTTCGGCAGGCGCTCGGCCAGGTCCGACGGCTTCTCGATGCCCGAGGGCAGGCAGGACAGGGTGAGCGTCAGCGGCCCGTCCACCGCCAGCGCCACCCAGCAGCAGCGCCTGCCGATCTCGTCGCACGTGCCCTCGACCAGCAGGCCGCCGGGGGCCAGGCGGGTGAGCATGATGTCCCACGCGGCCACCGCTTCGGCCTCGGTGTACTGGCGCAGGACGTTGAACGCGCGCAGCAGCACCGGGCGGGCACCGGCCAACTCGAAGCCGCCGCGGCGGAAGTCCAGCCGGGGCGGGTCGGCGGCGGGTGCGGCGGCGGCCACCCGTTCCGGGTCGATCTCCAGGCCCAGCACGCGCACGTCCGGCTGGACCGCGCGCAGCCGGGCGGCCAGTTCCACGGTCGTCACCGGGGTGGCGCCGTAACCGAGGTCGACGACCAACGGGTCCGGGGTGGCGGCCAGCCGGGTGCGGACCGCGGGGGAGCCGGTGAGCCAGCGGTCGACGCGGCGCAGCCGGTTCGGGTTCGTGGTGCCCCGGGTCGGTGCGCCCAGGGCTCGCGCCCGGCCCGCGGCCAGGCGGGGTGCGCGGGCCATCAGCCGCCGTGCTCGGCCAGCCAGGTCGCGGTGAACTCCGCCTCGGCGGCCAGCAGCCTGCCGACCTGCTCGGCGATCACCGACTCGACCTTGCCGCCGACGAACGGGATGCGCACCTTCACCTCGCCCGAGGTGGTCCACACGCTGCCCGAACCGCTGTCGACCAGCGCGAACCGGCCCTTGATGTCCCCGGGGACCCCGGACACGGCGGCGGTGGTGTCCCCGGCGAAACCGGTTCCGTCCGGGCGCCAGCCCTCGGTGCGCTCGACCACCAGGTCGCCCTTGATGACCGTGCGCGCCACCGACGGCAGCCGGGCCGCGTCGACGCCCTGGCGCAGCCGGAACACCACCTCGGCGCCGCGCTCGGTGTAGTCGATCAACCGCGCGTCCTTGCCGCCGAGCACCCGCAGGCGCTCGGCGAGGAAGTCGCGGTCGACGAACGCCGCGTGCACCGCCTTCGCGGGCACGGGGAACGCGGCACGGTGCTCGATGCGGCTCGCCATGGGGCTGGAGGTTACCGTTGGCGCCCGTGACGAGCCTCCCCGTCGGTCAACCGACCCACCCCCGCGTCCCGCTCAGCGGCTACACCACGCTGCGCCTGGGCGGACCGGCGGCGGCGTTCGTGACCGCCACCACCGCCGCCGAGGCGGTCGACGCGGTCCGCGGCGCCGACGCCGCGGGCACCCCGCTGCTGGTCCTCGGCGGCGGTTCCAACCTGGTCATCGGCGACCCGGGCTTCGACGGCACGGTCGTGCACGTCGCCCACCGCGGCACCAAGATCGACACGGCGGGCCCCGGCCGGGTCCGGCTCACCGTCGAGGCGGGCGAGGACTGGGACCACGTGGTCGCGGGCGCCGTCGACGCGGGCCTCGGCGGCCTGGAGTGCCTCTCCGGCATCCCCGGCCTGGTCGGCGCCACCCCGGTGCAGAACGTCGGGGCGTACGGGGTGGAGATCAGCCAGGTCCTCGCCTCCGTCGACCTGCTCGACCGCGCCACCGGCGAGGTCCGCACCCTGCCGGTGGAGGAACTGGGCCTGGGCTACCGCACCAGCGTCCTCAAGGGCACCGACCGCGCCGTGGTCCTCCGCGCCACCTTCACCCTCAGCGACGACGGCCTGTCCATGCCGATCCGCTACACCGAGCTGGCCCGTGCCCTCGGCGTCCGCCAGGACGAGCGGGTCCCGGTCGCCGCCGCCCGGGAGGCGGTCCTGGGCCTGCGCCGCGGCAAGGGCATGGTCCTCGACCCCACCGACCACGACACCTGGAGCGCGGGCTCCTTCTTCACCAACCCGATCGTCCCCGACGCCGACGCCGACGAGGTCCTCGCCCGCATCACCGCCCGGGTCGGCCCGGACGTGGCGGTCCCGCGCTACCCGGCCAACCCGGGCGCCTCCAAGCTGTCCGCCGCCTGGCTGATCGAGCGCGCGGGCTTCACCAAGGGCTACAGCCAACCCCCGGGCCGGGCCGCGCTGTCCACCAAGCACACCCTCGCCCTCACCAACCGCGGCGGCGCCACCACCGCCGACCTCCTCGCCCTCGCCGGGGCCATCCGCGACGGCGTCCACACCACCTTCGGCGTCACCCTCCACCCGGAACCGGTCCTGGTGAACTGCTCCCTGGGCTAGAGCCTGTCCTCAAAGCAGGCGACCACCCACCCGAGCACGCCCCAAAAATCCCGGCTTTGAGGACACGGCCTAGCTCGGTTCGCGGTGGGCCCGGGTCGCCGATGCCTGGGCTCGGGGCTTGAGCACGACCTGGTCCAGGTTGACGTGCGCCGGGCGGGTCACCGCGAAGGCGATCACCTCGGCCACGTCGTCCGCCGTCAGCGGTTCGATGCCCCGGTAGACCGCCGCCGCCCGGTCCGCGTCGCCGTCGAAGCGGGTCAGGGAGAAGTCGGTTTCGACCATGCCGGGGAGAACCTCGGTGAAGCGGACCGGTTGGCCCAGGAGTTCGCCGCGCAGCGTGCGGTGCAGGGCCGACTGGGCGTGCTTGGCCGCGGTGTAGCCCGCGCCGCCGTCGTAGACCTCCACCGCGGCGATGGAGGTCACGGTGACCACGTGGCCGTCGCCGGAGGCGACCAGGGGCGGCAGGAGGGCCTTGGTCATCCGGAGGGTGCCCAGCACGTTGGTCTCGTACATCCAGCGCCACTGCTCGACGTCCGCCGCGTCCACGCGGTCGAGGCCCAGGGCGCCGCCCGCGTTGTTCACCAGCACGTCGACCCGGTCCAACTGCCCCGCGAAGGCGTCCACCGACTCCTGCGAGGTCACGTCCAGCTCCAGCGCCCGGCCGCCGACCCGCTCCGCCACCGCTCCCAGCCGGTCCAGCCTGCGGGCGCCGAGCACCACGGCGAAGCCCGCCCCGGCCAGTGCCGCCGCGGTCGCGGCCCCGATCCCGGTGCTCGCCCCGGTCACCACTGCAACACGTTTCTCCACGTCACCGATAATCCTCCCGGGGGAATTTCGTCCCCTTCCGGGGGGTTGTGAGAACTGTCACCGGGGGTGCACCCCACCGCGCCCCCACCCCGGGCGTCTTTCCCCACGGGACACGATTTCGGACTTGGAGGTCACCGGTGAGAAGCACGGCAACGAAGACCAGGAACTCGACCCTGATCGGGGCGCTGTTCTCGGTTCTCGTCCTGCTCACCGCCTGCACCTCGGAGGGGTCGGGCTCATCCGGCTCCGCCGGTGGCGGCGCGGCGGGCACGACCGCCGAAACGCCACCGGTCGCGAAGCTGACCGCCCTCCCGGCCGCCGACGCCGCGGACGTCTCGCCCGCCGCGCCGGTGCAGGTCACCGTGGCGGACGGGAAGATCGACGAGGTGGCGCTGACCAACGCCGAGGGCAAGGCCGTCAAGGGCGAGCTGTCCGCCGACAAGCTGACCTGGACCTCCGCGGAGACCCTGGGCTACGCGAAGAAGTACACCTACGACGCGTCGGCGACCGGCAGCGACGGCAAGCAGGTGGAGTTGAAGGGTTCCTTCACCACGCTCAAGCCCGCGAAGACGCCGCGCGCGACCATCAACCCGGCCGACAACGCCACCGTCGGCGTGGCGATGCCGATCAGCGTGAAGTTCCCCGAGGGCAAGGTCACCGACAAGGCCGCCGTGGAGAAGGCGCTCACCGTCACCACCTCGGTCCCGGTCGAGGGCTCCTGGGCGTGGCTCAACGACCAGCAGGTCGACTGGCGGCCGAAGGAGTACTGGCCCGCCAACACCAAGGTGTCCGTCAGCGCCAAGCTCTACGGGCTGGCCTACGGCGGCGGCGCCTACGGCAAGGCCGACCTGACCACCGACTTCACCATCGGCCGCAACCAGGTCACCAAGGTCCACACCCCCGACCACAAGCTGAACGTGTACCGCGACGGCGCCCTGGTCGCCAGCTACCCGGCCAGCAACGGCAAGGACTCCGACCCGAACCTGAACACGCCCAACGGCACCATGATCGTCATGCAGAAGGACCCGGTCGGCGACTTCTCCAACCCGAAGTACGGCTACACCAACGTGATGAAGAAGTGGGCCGTGCGGTTCTCCAACCACGGCGAGTTCATCCACGAGAACAACGACAACGCCGCCAACATCGGCAAGGCCAACACCTCGCACGGCTGCGTCAACCTGCTGGAGGCCGACGCCAAGGCCTACTTCGACAGCGCGCTGGTCGGCGACCCGGTCGAGGTCACCGGCTCCCAGGCGAACATGCCCACCACCTCCGACGTCTACGACTGGCTGATCCCGTGGGCGCAGTGGCAGAGCATGTCCGCCCTCCGGTGACCCGCACCACCGGCGGCGGGCTGTCGCTGCTGGAGCGCGGTGAGCCGGGCAGGCCCGCGGTCGTGTTCCTGCACGGCTGGGCGCAGACCGGGGAGGTCTGGGCGGACGCGGTCGACGCGCTCGCCGACGAGTTCCACCTCCTGGTGCCCGACCTGCGCGGGCACGGCCGCTCCGCCGGTGTCGACGGCCCGTTCGACGACGGCCGGGTGTGGGCCGACGACGTCGCCGCGGTGCTCGCCCTCGCCCGCGGCCCGGTGACCCTGGTCGGCTGGTCCTACGGCGGGCTGGTGATCACCGACTACCTGCGCCACCGCGGTTGCGCGGACCTGCGCGGGATCGTGCTGGTGGGCGCGCTGACCGAGATCGGCCGCGGCAACCCCGGCGGGGCGGTCGGCCCGGCCATGCGCGCCGCCCTGCCGGACGCGCTCAGCCCGGACGACGCGGTCGCCGAGCCCGCGATCCGGGCGCTCACCGCCGCCATGACCGCCGAGCCCGCCGCCCCGGAGGTCGTGGAGCGCGGGGTGGCCACCGCGCTGCGCACCCCCGCCCACGTCCGGCGCGGCCTGTTCACCCGTTCGGTGAGCAGCGGGGACGTCCTCGCGGGCGTCACCGTGCCGACGCTGGTCCTGCACGGCGACCAGGACGCCGTGGTCACCCCGGCCGCGGCCGAGTACGCGCTCGGGAAGATTCCGGGGGCCTCCGCGCGTTGGTTCACCCGGGTGGGGCACATGCCCTTCGCCGAGCGGGCCGCCGAGTTCACCCACGCCGTTCGCTCGCACGCGGGAGGTCGGAAGGAGTGAACGGCGTGACGCAGCTTCACCGGCCGCGCAGGGTGGCGGTGTTGTCGGTCCACACGTCCCCGCTCGAACAGCCCGGCACGGGCGACGCGGGCGGCCTCAACGTGTACGTGAGCGAGACGACCCGGCGGCTGGCCCGGCACGGCATCGCCGTCGAGGTCTTCACCCGCGCCACGTCCTCGGACCTGCCGCCGGTGGTGGAGCTGGCCCCGGGCGTCCTGGTCCGGCACGTCACCGCGGGCCCGTACGAGCCGCTGGAGCGGGCCGAACTGCCCAGCCAGCTCTGCGCGTTCACCGCGGGTGTCCTGCGCGCCGAGGCCCGCCAGGACCCGGGCCACTACGACCTCGTGCACTCGCACTACTGGCTGTCCGGGCAGGTCGGCTGGCTGGTCCGGGAGCGCTGGGGGGTACCGCTGGTGCACACCGCGCACACCCTGGCCAAGGTCAAGAACGCCGCGCTCGCCGACGGCGACGCCCCCGAGCCGCGGGTGCGGGTGATCGGCGAGCAGCAGGTGGTCGACGAGGCCGACCGGCTCATCGCCAACACCGACGTGGAGGCGGCCCAGCTCACCGGCCTCTACGCCGCCGACCCGGACAAGGTGCACACCATCGCCCCCGGGGTCGACCTCGACCGCTTCCGCCCGGCCGACCGGGCCGCCGACCGCGCCGCCCTGGGCATCGCGGCCGACGCGGTCGTGTTCGCCTTCGTCGGCCGCGTGCAGCCGCTCAAGGCCCCCGACGTGCTGCTGCGCGCCGCCGCCGAGCTGCTCGCCCGCGGCGACCTCGCCAGGGACCGGCTGGTGGTGCTGGTCGCGGGCGGCCCGTCCGGCTCCGGCCTGGACCAGCCCGCCGCATTGCAGGACCTGGCCGCCGCCCTGGGGATCACCGACGTGGTCCGGTTCCTGCCACCGCAGTCCGGCGACGCGCTGGCCAGGGTGTACCGGGCGGCCGACGTGGTGGCGGTGCCCAGCCACAACGAGAGCTTCGGCCTGGTCGCGCTGGAGGCGCAGGCCTGCGGCACCCCCGTGGTGGCCGCCGCGGTCGGCGGGCTGCCGGTCGCGGTCGCCGACGGCCGCTCCGGCCTGCTCGTCGACGGCCACGCCACCCCCGACTGGGCCGACGCGCTGACCCGGCTGGCCACCGCCCCCCGGCTGCGGGCCGAACTGGCGGCGGGCGCGGTCCGCCACGCCCGCGCCTTCTCCTGGGACCGCACCACCGACGCGCTGCTCGCCGGCTACGAGGAAGCGGGGCGCGCGCTGCGGCGGTCGCTGCCGCGTGTTGAGGTTGCGGTGTGAGCACTCCACTCGATCAGGTCATCAAGGACGCACTCGACGAGCGCGAGCTCGCCTACGACAACCCGGAACCCGGCCGCTTCCTGGTCGTGCTGCCCGGCATCAAGAAGCAGCAGACCAACTGCTGGTTGAGCGTCGGCAAGCACGCGCTGGTGGTCGAGGCGTTCGTCTGCCGCCGCCCGGACGAGGCGTTCGAGGAGGTCTACCGGTTCCTGCTGCGCCGCAATGCCCGCCTTTACGGCGTGCACTACACCGTCGACAAGGCCGGTGACATCTACCTGCTCGGCCGGGTCGGGCTGAACTCGGTGACCGCGGACGAGCTGGACAAGCTGCTCGGGCAGGTCCTGGAGGCCGCCGACGGCGACTTCAACACCCTGCTGGAGATCGGCTTCGCCACCGCCATCCGCCGCGAGTGGGACTGGCGCACCTCCCGGGGCGAGTCGCTGGCCAACCTCAAGGCCTTCGAGCACCTGCTGGAGCCCGCGCAACGGTCGCGTGTCTCAGACGAGGCCGACTCGTGACCCGCTCCCCGGCAACGGGCTGACCCGCCCGCTCCGTCCCACCGGTGATCGCACAGCTCACCTGAGGGGACACCGAGATGAACACCACCCCGAGACGGGCCCGCCGCACGGCGGGCCTGCTCCTGGCCGCGACCGCGCTGGCGGCCCTGGCCTCCTGCACCAGCAGCAGCGGGAGCGGCACCTCCGCCGCCGTCGCACCGGAGCGGGCGGCGCAGGCCCCGGCGGGCGCGGACGCCGCGGCAGGCGGGGGCCCGGGCACCGGCGGGAAGGCCGCAGAGTCCGCACCGGCCGACCGGCAGTCCGCGCAGGTCAACGGCCCGGGCGTGGACCGCAAGCTCGTCCGCACCGCCACGCTCGAACTGGGTTCGGACAACGTGGCCGCCGCCGCCGAGACCATCCGCGCCGAGGTGCTGGCGGCGGGCGGCTACTCCGGGCAGGAGTCCGTCTCCGAGCGCTCCGCCTCGCTGACCCTGCACGTGCCGTCGGACAAGCTCGACGCGGTCCTGGCGAAGCTCACCGACGGCGGCGCGGGCACGGTCCGCAACCGGGGGCAGAACGCCGAGGACGTCACCGAGCAGACCGTGGACGTGGAGAGCCGCGTCAAGACCCAGCGCGCCAGCCTCGACCGGGTCCGCGCCCTGCTGGCGAACGCCCGTTCGGTCCCCGAGATCGTGGAGATCGAGAGCGAGGTGACCCGCCGCGAGGCCGAGCTGGAGTCGCTCCTCGCCCGCCGCGACCGGCTCGCGGGCAGCGTGGCGATGTCGAAGATCACCGTCCAGGTCGTCCGGGCGGACGCCCCGGCGGTGTCCGAGCCCGCGGACGACGACAGCAGCTTCCTGGCCGCGCTGGCGGCGGGCTGGGACGGCTTCCTGACCGCGGGCGGGTTCGTGCTGCGGGTGGTGGGCTACGTGCTGCCGTTCGCCGCCCTCGCGGCCGCGGTCGGCTGGGTCGTGCTGCGGGTGCGCCGCAAGACCAGGGCCGAGGCGCCCGCAGTGACCGCGGCGCCCGCGGAGGGCTGAGGCGCGGGGTGGGGTCGCGGAGCGGACCGGGCGAGGGGGGAGTCGTAATCCCGGACCGCCCCGCGACCGAACCCACCGGGCCGCCGAGGCGGGGGGCACCTGGGGCCCACTGCGGGGTTCGTGCGGCTCGGCAGGGGAGTCGAGCCGCGCGGGTGGCCTCGGGGACCAGGGAGTGCTTGGGAGCTGATCCGTCGAAGCCGTTGTCAACTTGTCAGATGCGGGACACGGGCACAAGGCCGCCAGGTAAGCCGATCGGGCACTCTCGCGCGGTTGGCGTCTCGATTTCATAACGGCGCTTGTTCCGCAGGTCAGCGCGACCCCGACCGGCCCAGGCGCACACCCCTGGACCGGTCGTGGGCGGCCGTCCGACCATCCGGGATGGATCATCCGGGTCAATCCCCGCCGCCGCGGGGGCCGGTCCGCGTGCGGACGCATCCGCGCGCCCCTGTCAAGCCCACCCCACGGGTGCGCCCGAACGGGTCTGGCAGGCTCCACGCATGGCCATCGGAACCCTGGTGCTGCTCCGGCACGGCGAAAGCGTCTGGAACGCACAGAACCTCTTCACCGGCTGGGTCGACGTGCCCCTCTCCGAGAAGGGCACCGCCGAGGCGATCCGGGGCGGGACCCTGCTGCGCGAGGCGGGCATCCTCCCGGACGTCGTCCACACCTCCCTGCAGCGCAGGGCCATCAACACCGCGCACCTGGCGCTGGACGCGGCCGACCGCGCCTGGATCCCGGTCAAGCGCGACTGGCGGCTCAACGAGCGCCACTACGGCGCGCTGCAGGGCAAGGACAAGAAGCAGACGCTGGCGGAGTTCGGCGAGGAGCAGTTCATGCTCTGGCGCCGCTCCTACGACGTCCCGCCGCCGCCCATCGAGCGCGGCTCCGAGTTCAGCCAGGACGCCGACCCGCGCTACGCCGGGCTGGGCGCCGACCTGCCGCTGACCGAGTGCCTCAAGGACGTCGTCACCCGGCTGGTCCCGTACTGGGAGTCCGAGATCGTCCCCGACCTGCGCGCGGGTCGGACGGTGCTGATCGGCGCGCACGGCAACAGCCTCCGCGCCCTGGTCAAGCACCTCGACGGCATCTCCGACAGCGACATCGCCGGGCTGAACATCCCGACCGGCATCCCGCTGCGCTACGACCTCACCGATGACCTGGCGCCGACCACGCCGGGCGGCACCTACCTCGACCCCGACGCCGCCGCGGCCGCCATCAGCGCGGTGGCCAACCAGGGCCGCTGACCCCCGACGACCACCGAGGCCCCGGCTCACCCGAGCCGGGGCCTCCGCCGTCCCCGGGGCGCCGCCGGAGGGCCCGCGGTTCACCGGGCGACGGCCCGTCGTACGGGGCGCCACGCGCAGGCGACCGGCCCGTGGCAGCCCCGCCAAGTTCACCCGCCGGGGTGGTTACGAGACGATCACCGGCGGGTTTCTACCGATGGGTAGGCCACGAACGGGTGAACGAGACCTGACCGCGGTACGAACAACGCCGCGGCAGGTGTCACCACTGTCACGGAAAGCTCGATCAGGCTGGTCAAAACCGCTCCCGGGCTGCTTACGATCCCCCTGTGACCGCCCCGGTCTGTATCGCGCTGTCGCTCGGCACCCTGCTGATCGGCCTGTCCGTCGGTTTCCTGCTCGGCCGCACCCGCGGCGCGGGGGGCAAGCGGCGGCCGGTCGGCCCCACGGTCGCCGAGCTGCTCAGCCGTCTGACGCACTCCTCGCACTCCGGCATCGTCGTGCTCAACCGCTTCGGCGACGTCGTCCTGCACAACCCGCGCGCCGAGGCACTGGGCCTGGTCCGCAACCACCGCGCCGACGACCGGGCCCGCAAGGCCGCCGAGGTGGTGCGCGAGACCAACGAGCCCATCGAGGTCGACCTGGCGCCGCTGGAGTCGCGCGGCGGGCGCACCCCGGAGGCCGTGGTCGGCGAGGTCCGCCCGCTCGGCGACGGGTTCACCGCCATCGACGCCGACGACCAGTCCGAGGTGGTCCGGCTGGAGGCGGTCCGCCGCGACTTCGTCGCCAACGTCAGCCACGAGCTCAAGACCCCGGTCGGGGCGATGGCGCTGCTGGCCGAGGCCGTCCTCGACGCCGCGGACGACCCGGTCGAGGTGCGCCGCTTCACCACCAAGATCCTGCACGAGGGCAACCGCCTGGGCACCCTCGTCACCGAGCTGATCGCCCTCTCCCGCCTGCAGGGCGCCGAGCGGCTGCCGGACATGAACACCGTCGGCGTGGACGCGGTGGTGGCCGAGGCCATGGGCCGCGCCCGCCCGGCGATGGAGACCGCGGGCATCGACATCACCACCGACCCCGACAGCGGCCTGCTGGTCGAGGGCGACCGCACGCTGCTGGTCACCGCGCTGTCGAACCTGCTGGAGAACGCCCTCGCCTACTCCCCGCCCGGGTCCCCGGTGACGGTGAGCAGGCGGGCCGCCGACGGCATGGTCGAGATCGCGGTCACCGACCGCGGCATCGGCATCGCCGAGGAGGAGCAGCAGCGCGTGTTCGAGCGCTTCTACCGCCTCGACAAGGCCCGCTCCCGGGCCACCGGCGGCACCGGCCTCGGGCTGGCCATCGTCAAGCACGTCGCGGCCAACCACGGCGGCGAGGTGCGGCTGTGGAGCAAGCCGGGGCTGGGCTCCACGTTCACCCTGCGCATCCCGGCCCACGTCGGGTCGGAACCCGTCGGGGTCGGGGCACAAGGCGCGCTGTCGAAGGTCGACGGCGCCGTTAGCGATCACCACGGAGGACCGGCATGACGAGGGTGCTGATCGTCGAGGACGAGGAGTCCTTCGCCGACCCGCTCGCCTTCCTGCTGCGGAAGGAGGGGTTCACCGCCGCGGTGGCGGGCACCGGGCAGCAGGCGCTGGAGGAGTTCGACCGCAACGGCGCCGACATCGTGCTGCTGGACCTGATGCTGCCCGGGATGAGCGGCACCGACGTGTGCAAGGCGCTGCGCCAGCGCTCGGCCGTGCCGGTGATCATGGTGACCGCCCGCGACAGCGAGATCGACAAGGTGGTCGGCCTGGAGCTGGGCGCCGACGACTACGTCACCAAGCCGTACTCCGCGCGCGAGCTGATCGCCAGGGTGCGCGCGGTGCTGCGCCGCGGCGGCGAGGCAGGCGGCGACGGCGAGCTGCTGCCGCAGGTGCTGGCGGCCGGGCCGGTGCGGATGGACGTCGAGCGGCACGTGGTGACCGTCTCCGGCACCGACGTGGCGCTGCCGCTCAAGGAGTTCGACCTGCTGGAGTACCTGCTGCGCAACGTCGGCCGGGTGCTCACCCGCGGCCAGCTCATCGACCGGGTCTGGGGCGCGGACTACGTCGGCGACACCAAGACGCTGGACGTGCACGTCAAGCGGTTGCGCTCGAAGATCGAGCCCGATCCGGCGGCCCCGCGGCACCTGGTCACGGTCCGCGGCCTGGGTTACAAGTTCGAGTCCTGATCGAGGCCATGTACGGTTCTGGCCGTGCGCCTCGGTGTGCTAGACGTCGGTTCCAACACCGTCCACCTCCTCGTGGTGGACGCGCATCGTGGTGCCCACCCGACCCCGGCCCGCTCGGAGAAGACCGTCCTGCGGCTGGCCGAGCGGCTCACCCCGTCCGGGCTGCTGTCCAAGCGCGGGGCCGACGACCTGGTGCGCACCGTGGCCGAGGCCAAGGCGTCCTCGGTGCGCCTGGGCTGCGCGGAGCTGATGGCCTTCGCCACGTCGGCGGTGCGCGAGGCGGGCAACTCCGCCGAGGTGCTGGCCAGGGTCGCCGAGGAGACCGGGGTGGAGCTGCGCGTCCTCTCCGGTGAGGACGAGGCCCGCTACACCTTCCTCGCCGCCCGCCGCTGGTACGGCTGGTCGGCGGGGAACCTGCTGGTGGCCGACATCGGCGGCGGCTCGCTGGAGCTGGCCTCCGGCATCGACGAGAAGCCGGACTTCGCCGTGTCGGTGCCGCTGGGCGCCGGGCGCACGACCCGCACCCGGTTCACCGCCGACCCACCGAGCCGCACCGAGGTGGCCGAGACCGCGGAGTGGCTGGTCGAGCAGCTCGCGCCGGTGGCCAAGCGGGCGGCGAAGTTCGGCAGGCCGGACCGGGCGGTCGCCACCTCCAAGACGTTCCGCACCCTGGCCAGGCTGACCGGGGCGGCGCCGTCGTCGGCCGGGCCGAGGGTCCGCCGGGTGCTCACCGAGTCGGGGCTGAGCCAGCTCATCGCGTTCGTCTCCCGGATGTCGGCGACCGACCTGGCCGAGCTGGACGGGGTGAGCCCCAGCCGCTCGCACCAGCTGCTGGCGGGCGCCCTTGTGGCACAGGCCACTATGCGAGCGTTGTCACTGACCGAACTCGAGATCGGGCCGTGGGCCCTGCGCGAGGGTGTCATCCTGCGACGGCTGGACCAGACGAATGGCGAGGACCACACTGATTCCTCGGAGTGACAGGTACTGCTGGGCGGCGACCGACCGGGTGCTGCCGCTGGAGTGTGCGAGCACTGGACTGTTCGGCCCGCACGGGGCACGGTGGAGTGGATGAGTCAAGAAGGTGGACCGGAGCGCACGCAGCGCACCGTGGCCGAGTTGCTGGCCAAGTACGGCGGCAACCCGGACGAGGGCGCGCCCAGGCGACGGCGCCGCCGGGCTGACGACGCCTCGGACACCGCGCCCCAGGCCATCATCGAGCGGGTCATGTCCGACAGCGGCACCATGCTCCCGATCCGCGAGGACCAGGAGGCGCCCGAGCGCACCTCGCACCGGCCGCGCCGCGCCCCGCAGCAGCCGCCCGCCGCCGACCGGCAGCAGCCGCCGCAGCGCAGGCAGGCGCCCCCGCAGCCCGAGCAGGCCCCGCCCCCGCCG
>NZ_JAJCXD010000019.1:0-54976 GCF_021056305.1 Actinokineospora sp. PR83 | reverse complement strand
CGCCGACCGACCCGGTGCCGACCGACCCGCCGCAGGCCGGTCCGGCGCAGGCCGCCGGTCCGCGCCGGGGTGGCCCGCTGCTGCCCCGCCGCGCCCCGGGCACGTCCCGGCGCCCCGGGTTGCCGAACGGCCCGCAGCAGCCCTCGCAGGCCCTGCCGGTGCCGCCGCCGGGGCGCGGCCAGGAGTTCCCCGGTGACGCCGCCGAGACCGCGATCGACCCGCAGGGCCCGCCGACGGAGTTCCACGAGAAGGTCGAGGGCTTCGACGACAAGGCCGCGACCCGGTTCGACGACTACCAGGCCCACGACGACTACCCCGGCCTCGGCGCGGGCCCGCGCGGTCGCGCCGCGGTCGACGAGCGCCCCTCCGGCGACTTCGACGTGAGCAGGCTCGACGCCCCGGACACCGACGACGACCGACCCGACGACCGCGACGACGAGGACGACCTCGAAGAGCTCGAGGACCTGGACGACCTCGACGCCGACGACACCGACGACGAGCGCGAGACCTCGCCCACCCGCGAGTGGCTGATCATGGGTGGTCAGCTCGCGCTCGGCGTGGCCGGTGGCGCGGCGGTGTGGCTGGGCTTCAACTGGCTGTGGCGGGTGCTGGCCCCGGCGGCGCTGATCGGCGCGCTGGCCGTCATCGTCGGCCTGGTGCTGATCGTCCGCAAGATCCGCAAGGCCGAGGACCTGCAGACCACCGTGCTGGCGGTGCTGGTCGGCCTGGTCGTGACGGTGTCCCCCGCCGTCCTCCTGCTGCTGGGCCGATGACGGCGGTCCCGGTCGGCCTGTCCACCGCCTCGGTGTGGCCGCAGACGGCGGCGACGGCGTTCGCCCTCGCCGCGGACCTCGGCTACGACGGCGTCGAGGTCATGGTGTGGGCCGACCCGCTGAGCCAGGACGTGCCGCAACTGCGCAGGCGGTCGCGGAGCACGGGCGTGCCGGTGCTGGCCGTGCACGCCCCGTGCCTGCTGATCACCCAGCGGGTCTGGTCCCCGGACCCGGAGGTCCGGCTGCGCCGGGCGGTCCGCGCCGCGCAGGACCTCGACGCCCGCACGGTGGTGGTGCACCCGCCGTTCCGCTGGCAGCGCCGCTACGCCGACGGCTTCGCCGACCTGGTCGCCGCCCTGGAGGACGAGAGCGGCGTGGCGGTGGCGGTGGAGAACATGTTCCCCGTCCGCCGCGGCCTCGGCGCGGGGCGGGCGGTGGAGCTGTCCGCCTTCCGCCCGTCGACCGACCCGACCGACGAGGGTCACCGGCACTACACGCTGGACCTGTCGCACGCCTCCGCCGCCAGGGTGGACGCGATGGCGCTGGCCGGGCGGATGGGCGCGGGCCTGACCCACGTGCACCTCGCCGACGGCAGGGGCCTGCCCAAGGACGAGCACCTGGTCCCCGGTCGGGGCGACCAGCCGTGCGCGGAGCTGCTGCACAGCCTGGTCGAGCGGGACTTCACCGGGCAGGTGGTGCTGGAGGTCAACACCCGGCACGCCAAGGCGCCGGGGGCGCGGGCCGCCGAACTGCGCGAGTCGCTGGCCTTCGCCCGCAAGCACCTCGTGCCCCGCTAGGGCCAGTCCTCGAAGCCGCCCAACCACCCCGCCAACCGCCTGCCACACCGAACCCCAGCCGCACGGCAGCCCAACCGGCCACCCCCCAACCGGCCGGCCACGCCGAACCCCATCGCGCGCAGCAGGCGACCACCCCACCAACCGTCAGCCGGGCGGCCCGCCACACCGAACCACACTGTGCGCAGCCGCCGACCACCCCGAAAACCGCCGGCCCGGTGACCACATGCCCGGGTGGGTGGATGTGCTTGGGTGGGGGTAGCGATCATGTGCAAGCCTGCCTGGGCTGTGGGGCATCCCTTCAGCCCCACTCGGTCACACTGGGCGCATGATCGCTGTAGGGGCCCCGCCCAAGCGGATCCACCCACCCGGGCACGTGAACGAAAATCCCGGCCCTTGAAACCACGGCACGGCCGAGCAGATCCACCCGGGCACCCCCACCAAACGACCGGCGCTTGAGCCGACAGCACACGGCAAGGCCCCGGCGAAGCTAGATCCACCCGGGCACCCCCAAACCCCGGCCCTTGAGCCGACAGCACACGGCCCAGGGCAGGCGAAGCGACCAAGGCCACGACCCAACTGATTTTGCAGCCCCCGAATCAATCCAAGCAGGGGGAACCGACAACGGCGGCCGGTCGGATCGGGGTTGTCCACAGGCGGTCGGGCGCCACCCCCGACAGGAGACGTAGGACGACCGGACGGTTTATCACCGAGTTGGCATTCCCCACGTAGAGTCCCGGTCCGTGAACCCACTCCGTTCCCTGATCCTCGCCGCCGCGCGGAACGGCGCCACCCGCCGCCTCGTGGCGACTGCCCCCGTGAGCCGCGACGTCGTCCGCCGGTTCGTGGCGGGGGAGACCACCGAGGACGCCGTCGCCGTGACCCGGCGGCTGGTCGACTCCGGTCTTTCCGTCACCCTCGACCACCTCGGTGAGGACACCACCGACACCGAGCAGGCCGAGCACACCGTCCGCGCCTACCTCGACCTGCTCTCCGCCCTGGGCCCGCTCGCCGCGCACGCCGAGGTGAGCGTCAAGCTCACCGCCGTCGGCCAGTTGCTCGACGAGGGGCTGGCCAGGGACAACGCCGCCCGGATCTGCGCCGCCGCGGCCGAGGCGGGCACGACGGTCACCCTCGACATGGAGGACCACACCACCACCGACTCCACCCTCCGCGTGCTCGACGACCTGCGCCGCGAGCACCCGTGGGTGGGCGCGGTCCTCCAGTCGTACCTGCACCGCACCCTCGACGACGTGCTCGACCTCTCCGGCCCCGGTTCCCGGGTGCGGCTGTGCAAGGGCGCCTACGCCGAACCGGAGTCGGTGGCCTTCCAGGAGGCCGCCGAGGTCGACAAGAGCTACGTGCGCTGCACCAACGCCCTGCTCGCGGGCTCCGGTGTGCCGATGTTCGCCACCCACGACCCGCGCCTGGTGCGGATCATCGGCGAGCGCGCCCAGGCCCACGGGCGCCCCCCGGGCAGCTACGAGCACCAGATGCTCTACGGCATCCGCCCCGAGGAGCAACTGCGGTTGGCCCGCCTCGGGCACACCGTCCGGGTGTACGTCCCCTACGGCGGCGAGTGGTACGGCTACCTCATGCGCAGGATGGCCGAACGGCCCGCGAACACGGCGTTCTTCCTGCGCGCCCTGGTGACCCGGACCTGACGGGCGGCGGCGATGGTGGCGCGGGGGGAATCGGTGGACCGGGCGTGGCAGGCTGTGGCCATGAATAGCGCTGCTGGGCACGGCGATGTGCGGGCGGGTGGCGGCCCGGCGCCCGCGGGCGGGTCGTTCGCCGCGGCCGTGCGCGTGCGCCCCCTGGGGGACGGCACGTTCACCGCCGACCTGCCCGCCGCCTGGACCGTGGGCGGGCGCCCGCACGGCGGCTTCCTGATGGCCCTGCTGGCCAAGGCGGCCGTGGCCACGCACACCGGTTCCGGCACGCCGCTGATCGACCCGCTCTCGGTGAGCGCGCAGTTCCTGCGCCCACCGGGGGTGGGGCCGGTGCTGTTGCGCACCGACGTGCGCAAGTCGGGCAGGCGCACCACCGTCGTGTCCGTCCACTTGGAACAGAGCGGGCACAGTTGCGTCGAGGGCCTGGTCACCACCGGCAGGCTGCCAAGGGAGCGGGCCGCCTGGACCGACCTGCCCAACCAGTCCGCCGAACCGCCCGGCAACGCCATCGACCTGTCGGCCATGCGCTCGGCGTCGGCGTTCAAGCTCAGCGAGACCTGCGACGTCCGCCTCGACCCCAACGGGGCGGGCTTCCTGCACGGGCACATCGGCGACCCGCTGCGGCTGCGGCTGTGGGCCCGCCCGCGCGGCGAGCACCCCGACCCGCTGTTCGCGCTGGTCGCCGGGGACATCTCGATGCCGGTGACGTTCAACCTCGGCCGCGTCGGCTGGTCGCCGACGGTCCAGCTCACGGCCTTCCTGCGCTCCCGCCCGGCCCCGGGCTGGCTGCGCATCCAGGTCGAGTCCAAGGCCGTGCACGGCATGTGGTTCGACGCCGACGCCACCGTCGTCGACTCCACCGGCCGCCTGGTCTGCCAGGCCCGGCAGCTCGCGCTCTCCGCCATCGGCTGACCCCCGGGGGGGAGCCGGTTCCCCCGGGGCGCCCGGGTGCCCCGGGCGGTGGATAGCCTGGTCGCATGACTGAGGTGAAGCGACCGGTCGTCGCGGTGTTCGGCGCGGGCAAGATCGGCGAGGCGCTGCTCTCGGGCCTGCTGCACGGCGGGCGGAGCACCGACGAGCTGGTCTTCACCGAGCGCTCGACCGCGCGCGCCGCCCAGCTCACCGCCGAGCACGGCATCCCCTCCGCCGACGTGGCGGACGCGGCGAAGCGGGCCGACGTGCTGGTGGTCGCGGTCAAGCCGCAGGACATCGAGCCGCTGCTGGACGAGCTGGCGCCGGTGGTCGGCCCGGACAAGCTGGTCGTGTCGCTGTGCGCGGGCCTGCCGACCGCCCTGTTCGAGCGCAGGCTGCCCGAGGGCGTCCCGGTGGTCCGGGTCATGCCGAACACCCCGATGCTCGTCAACGAGGCCATGAGCGCCATCTCCGCGGGCGCGCACGCCGGTCCCGAGCACCTGGCCACCGTCGAGGAGCTGATGGGCGTCGTCGGCAAGGTCGTCCGGGTGCCCGAGTCGCAGCAGGACGCCGTCACCGCGCTGTCGGGCTCCGGGCCCGCCTACTTCTTCTACCTGGTCGAGGCCATGATCGACGCGGGCATCCTGCTCGGCATCCCGCGCGCGGTCGCCCAGGACCTCATCGTGCAGTCCGCGGTCGGCGCGGCCACCATGCTCGCCCAGGGCGGCGACCACCCGGTGACCCTGCGCGAGGCGGTCACCTCCCCGGCGGGCACGACGATCATGGCGATCCGCGAGCTGGAGCGGCACGGGGTCCGCGCCGCGCTCATCGACGCCATCGAGGCGGCCAGGGACCGCTCCCGCGAACTGGGTGCGGTGCACGACCAGAACTGATTGATTAACCGAAAGTGACATCGCACCAGTCACACGTGTCCCGCTACCCTCGATCGAAGCACGTGCGTGTCGAATCCGTCGGTGGGGAAGCCGGCGGCGCGACGCGTGTTGAAGGTTGCGGTGAATCATGGCTGTTCAGAAGCGAGATGAGCCCAAGACCCTGCCCCAGGTGCAATTCCTGACCGTGGCCGAAGTGGCCACCCTGATGCGGGTCTCCAAGATGACGGTCTACCGGCTGGTGCACAACGGCGAGCTACCCGCGGTGCGGGTCGGCAAGTCGTTCCGCGTGCCGGAGAAGGCCGTGCACGACTACCTGCAGAACGCGTACTTCGACGCGGGGTGATCCGGGCCCGTTGACAGGCCCCTTGCCGAGGCCGCCCAAGCCGCCGGGTACTCTGGTCAGCCGTTGTGCCTGGTGTCTTGGCGCGCGTCCTCGGACGTGGCAGCACCGGAGCGCCGGACTCCAGTACGACCAACGGACAGGAGCTGAACCCACATGGGCTCGGTCATCAAGAAGCGTCGCAAGCGCATGTCGAAGAAGAAGCACCGCAAGCTGCTGCGCAAGACTCGCGTCCAGCGTCGCAAGCTCAAGAAGTAGTTTCGCAACACCCGGCGGGCGGCCTGTGCTCACATGGGTACAGGCCGCTGCCGTGTTCGGGTGAACATCCCCCAACACCCCGTGTGACCTGCGTTAAGAGTGTGTTGCTCGACTGGCGGCCCGCCGCGGCCCGCGTACAGTCGTAGGTCCCGACACCTCATCCCAGGGATGCCCATGACGCCCAAAGTCGTTCTGGTGACCGGCGTCGGCGGCTACCTGGGCGGCCACCTGGCCGCCCGGCTCGCGGCCAACCCGGACATCGACCGCGTCCTCGGCGTCGACACCGTGCCCCCGTACCGGGACGTGGTGCGCACCATGGGCCGGGCCGAGTTCGTCCGCGCCGACATCCGCAACCCGCTGATCGCCAAGGTCATCACCTCGGCGAACGTGGACACCGTGCTGCACGCCTCCCTGACCGCGGTCCCGCCCGGGCCCACCCGGCGCACCGCGCTCAAGGAGATGAACGTCATCGGCACCATGCAGCTCCTGGCGGCCTGCCAGCGGGCGCCGTCGGTGCGCAGGCTGGTGGTCAAGTCCAACACCACCGTCTACGGCGCGGGCCCCCGCTCCCCGGCGGTGTTCACCGAGGACGACACCCCCAAGGACATCTCCTCCGGCGGCCCGGCCAAGGACGCCGTCGAGGTGGAGCAGTACGTGCGCGGCTTCGCCCGCCGCCGCCCGGACGTCGAGGTCACCCTGGTCCGGCTGACCAACCTGATCGGCCCCCGGGTCGACACGGTGCTCACCCGCTACTTCGCCCTGCCGGTGGTCCCCACCGTGCTCGGCTACGACGCCCGCATCCAGCTCCTGCACTCGGAGGACGCCCTCGCGGTGCTGGAGCAGGCGGCCCTGCGCGAGGGCGGGGGAGTGTTCAACGTGGGCGGCGACGGCGTGCTGATGCTGTCGCAAGCCATCCGCCGGGCGGGGCGCATCCAGCTTCCGATGCCCGCCGCGGCGGTGCCCACCGCGGGCAGGCTGCTGCGCGGCGCCCGGCTGGTCGACTTCAACCCCGACCACGTGCGCTACCTGAACTACGGCCGGGTCGTCGACACGACCCGGCTGCGGACGGTCTTCGGGTTCACCCCCAGGTGGACCACCCGGCAGGCGTTCGACGACTACGTGCACGGCAGCGCGCTGCGGCCGGTGCTCGACCCGTCGCTGCTCGCCGCGTTGGAACGCCGGGTCCTGCGGACCCAGGCGTGAGGCTACCGAGCGGAGAAGGTGCGTAGGGAATGCAGGAAGCCAGGGTGATCCCGCTCCAGCGGACCGAGCGGCATCGCCGGTTCACCCCGTCGTCCACCCCCGACGGCCCGGCCGTCGAACCGACCCCACTGCGCCCCGAGCCCGCCGCGCCGCAGGTCTCGCCGCTGCGCCGGGGCGTGGCCGACGCCCTGGCCTTCGCCAGGCGCAGGCTCGCGGGCGACTACCAGGTCGACGAGTTCGGATTCGACCGCGACCTCACCGAGACCCTCCTGCTCCCGCCGCTGCGCGTGCTCTACGACAAGTGGTTCCGGGTCGAGGTCAGCGGCATCGAGAACCTGCCGGTCGACAGCGGCGCCCTGATCGTCAGCAACCACTCCGGCACGCTGCCGATCGACGCGATGATGACCGCGGTCGCCGTCCACGACAACCACCCGCGCGAGCGGTACCTGCGGATGCTCGGCGCCGACCTGGTCTTCCAGGTGCCGGTGCTGGGCGCGCTGGCCCGCAAGTCCGGCCAGACCCTGGCCTGCAACCCCGACGCCGAGCACCTGCTGCGCTCCGGCGAGCTGGTCGGCGTGTGGCCGGAGGGCTTCAAGGGCGTCGGCAAGCCGTTCTCCGACCGCTACAAGCTCCAGCGCTTCGGCCGCGGCGGGTTCGTCTCGGCCGCCCTGCGCACCGGGGTGCCCATCGTCCCGTGCTCCATCGTGGGCGCGGAGGAGATCTACCCGAAGATCGGCGACCTCAAGGCCATCGCCAGGCTGTTCGGCCTGCCGTACTTCCCGGTCACCCCGTTCTTCCCGCTCCTGGGCCCGCTCGGCGCCATCCCGCTGCCGTCGAAGTGGCACATCCGCTTCGGCGAGCCCATCGCCACCGACACCTACGACGCCGACGCCCAGGACGACCCGATGCTGGTCTTCAACCTGACCGACCAGGTCCGCGAGACGATCCAGCAAACCCTGTACCGGATGCTCACCCAGCGCGGCAACCCGTTCCTGGGCTGAGGTACATCTTCAACTTCCCGACCGAGGAGCACTGGAGGTCGCGTTCCCGGCCGGCGGACGTCGAATCCGGTCTCGTCGCGCTCAGGCAGACCATCGCGGAGCACGGCGTGACCTCGGTGGCGGTCCCGCCGCTGGGGTGCGGGAACGGCGGACTCGACTGGTCGGACGTGCAGCCGCTGATCGTTCAGCACCTCGGAGACCTCCCGGGGGTCGAGGTCCGGCTCCACGCCCCCGACGGCGCTCCTCCGCCGGGACGGACGACGAACTGAACAACCGCCCCGACGGGTTCCCACCGGTGCGGAACCCGTGTCCCCAGAACCCGCTACCGGGCCAGCCGGTAGCGGGTCAGGCCGCGGATCACCACGGTCTTGCGCCAGCGCGCCCGCCCGACCGGCTTGAGCTCGGGCAGCCGCTCGGCCAGGGCCGTCAGGGCGACCTCGCCCTCCAGCCGGGCCAGGGGGGCGCCCAGGCAGTAGTGGATGCCGCTGGAGAACGACAGGTGGTCGCCGCTGTCGGGGCGGGAGATGTCGAACCGGTCGGGGTCGGTGAACACCTCCGGGTCGCGGTTGGCCGCGCCCAGCAGGCAGGCGACGATCGTGCCCGCCCGCGCCTTCACCCCGCCGATCTCCACGTCCTCGTGCGGCAGCCGCTGCGTCATCTGCACCGGCGACTCGTACCGCAGCACCTCGTCCACCGCCGCGGGCGCCAGCGCCGGGTCCGCGCGCAGCGCCGCCCACTGCTCGGGGTGCGCGGCGAAGGTGTGCACGGCGTTGCCGATCAGGTTCGACGTGGTCTCGAACCCCGCGATCAGCAGCAGCTCGCAGGTCGAGAGCAACTCCTGCTCGGTCAGCTCCCCGCGCCCGAGCGCCCCGACGAGGGTGCTGATGACGTCCGGCCCCGGGCAGGCGGTCCGCTCCTCGATCAGCCGCAGGAACAGCTTCTGCAACTCCCCGGTGGCGTCGCGCAGGTCCCTCGCGTGCCGGACCGACTTGATGCCGTCCAGCGAGGCGCCGAGGACCCGCCCGTACCGCAGGAACGTGTCCGCGTCGACGTCCGGCACCCCCAGCAGGTCGCTGATGACGGCGATC
Organism: Actinokineospora sp. PR83; assembly: GCF_021056305.1. Lineage (NCBI taxonomy): Bacteria > Bacillati > Actinomycetota > Actinomycetes > Pseudonocardiales > Pseudonocardiaceae > Actinokineospora > Actinokineospora sp. PR83. The sequence goes on along the minus strand of NZ_JAJCXD010000019.1, from coordinate 46,041 downwards.
GGCAGCGGCGAGGCGAAGTCCGCGACCAGGTCGAACACCGGCTTCGCCAGCGCGTCGTCGAGCAGCCGGTGCGTGGTCTTCTGCACGCTCTCCCGGTACCCGGCGATCTGCTTGGGCCCGAACGCGGGCCGGGCCAGCCCCCGCAGCCGGGTGTGGTTCGGCGGGTCCTCCTCCAGGAACGTGTGCGTCACCAGGTGCTCGGCGGGCAGCGGCGACCGCGCGAACGGCGCGGGCTCGGACCCGTCGGCCGTCCGCACCCCCAGCCGCCGGTCCCGCAGCACCTGCGACACCAGCGCGTGCGAGGCCACGGTCACCGCCCCGGTCCGGCTGCGCTGCGCCCCGCGCAGCCGCCGGTACTGGGCGTACGGGTCGGCCCGCCACGGCGGTGCCACCACTCGCGCCAGCGGGTCCCCGGCCGCGGCGATCCCCCACACCCCGCCCCACACCAACGCCAGCCGACCACCCAGAGCGATCTCGTCCCGAAGCGCCATGCGATCCACCCTAGGCCGTGTCCTGCACGAGCCCGGGATTTTGTCGGTGGTGCCCGGGTGGGTGGATCCGCTTCGCCAGGACCATGCCGCGTGCTTCGGCTCAAGCGCCGGTCGTTTGGTGGGGGTGCCCGGGTGGATCTGCTCAGCCGTGCCGTGGTTTCAAGGGCCGGTCGTTTGTAGGGCGTGCCCGGGTGGGTGGATCCGCTTGGGCGGGGCCCCTACAGCGATCATGTGCCCGGTGTGACCGAGTGGGGCGAAAAGAGTGCCCCACTGCCCAAGCAGGCTTGCACATGATCGCTACCCCCACCCAAGCACATCCACCCACCCGGGCATTTTCGTAGCCGGGCCGGCGGTTGCGGGGGTGATCGGTGGCTGCGCAGGGTGGAGTTTCGGGTGGCTGGTCGCCCTGCCGGTGGTTGGTGGGGTGGTCGGCGGCTGCGCACAGTGTGGTTCGGTGTGGCGGGCCGCCCGGCTTGCGGTTGGTGGGGTGGTCGCCTGCTGCGCGCGATGGGGTTCGGCGTGGCCGGCTGGTTGGCCTGCGGTTGGTCGGGTGGCAGGCGCGCGCAGCCTCAGAAGGCCCGCTTCTTATAGGCCAGGCCCGCCGCGACCGCACCGGCCAGCGCGCCCGCGCCCAGCACCGACGGCACGCCGATCTTCGCCGCCTTGCGCCCGGTCCGGAAGTCGCGGATCTCCCAGCCGCGCTTGCGGGCGACCTCGCGCAGCCCGCCGTCGGGGTTGACCGCCACCGCGGTCCCCACTACCGACAGCATCGGCACGTCGTTCGAGGAGTCCGAGTACGCCGTGCACCGGCGCAGGTCCAGCCCCTCGCGGGCGGCCAGCGAGCGCACCGCGTGCGCCTTGGCGGGCCCGTGCAGCATCTCGCCGACCAGCTTGCCGGTGAACACCCCGTCGGTGCTCTCCGCGACCGTGCCCAGCGCCCCGGTCAGCCCCAGGCGGCGCGCGATGATCGAGGCCAGCTCGACCGGGGTGGCGGTCACCAGCCACACCCGCTGGCCCGCCTCCAGGTGCATCTGGGCCAGGGCGCGGGTGCCGGGCCAGATCTTGTCCGCCATCAGGTCGTCGAAGATCTCCTCGCCGAGCGAGATCAGCTCCGCCACCGTGTGGCCCGCGACGAAGGACAGGGCCTGCTCGCGGCTGGTGCGGATGCTCTCCGCGGTCTCCTTGCCGCCGACGCGGAACAGGACCTGCTGCATGGCGAACTTGAGCAGGTCGGAGTTGGTGAAGAACTTGCGCGCGGCCAGGCCGCGGGCGAAGTGGAAGATCGAGGCGCCCATCATGACGGTGTTGTCCACGTCGAAGAAGGCGGCGGCGGTGAGGTCGGGTGGGGCGCTGGTGCGCGGCGGCTCGTTGGCCTCCATGGCGACCGCGGCGTCGGCGCTCGCCGCGCCCGCGACCGCCGCGATGCGTTCGCGTTCGAGTTCGGGGTCCTGCTCCCCACGCCGCAGGGACACCGCGCGCCTCCCGTCCGATTGGGACTCCGCCGATCAGTGTCGATCAGTCAGTCGACCAGTCGCCCCACAGCCTAGCGCCGTCCGGTCAGCCGATCTCGATACCGGGCAGGCCCAGGATCGGGGGTACCGCGATCGTGGGCAGGGGGAGTGGGAGCGGCACCGTCAGGGTCGGCGGCGTCGAGGTTCCCGGCTTCGGCGGCGGTGGCGTGGTCGTGTCACCGGGCACCGACGGCGGCGGCTGGACCGGGATCGGGGCGGTCGTGGTGGCCACCGGGTCGCTGCCCGCGCCCGGTGCGGGGGGCAGGCCCGCCGGGCCGCCTGCACCGGTGGTCGGGGCGGTCCCGCCGGTGCTGCCGGTGGTGCCGGGGACACCGGTCCCCGGCTGGGTGCCCGCCTGCGACGACGGCGCCGCGGCGCCGGGGCGCAGCGCGCACAGCGTGGTGGCGGGCAGCGGGCCCAGCTCGTCGACCGCGCCGGAGGTCACCTCGTAGCAGGGCAGCCGGTCGAGCAGCGCGGCCGAGCGGGCCTGGATCTCGGCCAGCAGGGTCGAGGTGGTCGACTCGCGGTTGGCCGCGGCCGAGGGCAGCCGGTCGCGCACGGCGTTCAGGCGGGAACCCTGCTGGGCCGCCCAGCCGCCCAGCGCGTCGAGCCCGCCGCCGTCGCCCGCGGTGGCCAGGGCCAGCAGTTGGCGGGTGCCCGCGGTGGTGTCGCCCTCGAAGTCGGAGAACGCGGCCAGGTAGTCCGACACCGGGCCGCCTGCCGGGTCGGGGTGGCGCTGGGCCAGCGTCTCGATCTCGGTGATCCGGGCGGAGGCGAACTCCAGGTGCTTGAAGGCCCGCTCCTCGTCGCCGAAGGTCAGGCCGAGGGACGCGGCCTCGCCGGTGCGCTTGATCCCGTACAGCGGATCACCCGGGAGGGCGTCGCGGGCCAGCAGCAGGCTCATCCCGCCGAGGGAGAACACCATCACCAGCACGGCCACCGCCGCCACCGCGAACCGCCCGCGGACCCCGTGGGTGGTTCTTGGGCCCTCCCCGGGCCGCGTGCTGCCGGTGGCCCCGGTGGCGCGGCGGGTGCGCGGCGCGCGGCCCGCCCGGACCGGGCGCTGGCTGGGTGCCGGTCGCGGTCGCTCGGCGGTCAGCTCGGTCAGCACCCGCTCGCGGATGCGGTCGCGGGCCGAGGGGTCCGGGCCGGTCAGCGGGCCGAGCTGGGCGAACAGGCCGAGGACGGCCCGGTCGTCGTCGGTGAAGTCGTCGTCGAGGTCGGCGAGCAGCGCTCCGAGGTCGGCGCGCGACGACCCGGCGCGGCCGTCCGGCGCACGCCCGTCGCGCGGGCCCGAGGACCCCGATCCGCTCTCCACATCCCGCTCCGATTCCGGCATTGGCTCTTGATCGGTCTCAACGACCGATGGTGCCGGTGGTTACGGCATCGGCCCGTCGCTCCCCGGGTTGTACACCCGTTCGGCGTATACCGCTCACCGGAGCTCCGTCGGCAGCAACTGCGCGAGCCGCCGCACCGCCCGGTGCTGCAACGCCTTCACCGCACCCTCGTTGCGGTTCATGATCTCCGCTGTCTCCGCGACGGACAACCCTTGCAGGAATCGGAGCACGATGCACTCCCGCTGGTCGTCGCCGAGCTGGTCGACGCACTCCAGCAGCGCGTCCCTGGTCACCCTGGACATGACCTGCTGCTCCGGGCCCGCCTCGTCGCGCTCGGAGTCGCGGAACTCCGGGGTGGTGACCTCCAGCCGGTAGCGGCTGGACTTGACGTGGTCGAGCACCAGGTTGCGGGCGATGGTGACGAACCACGCACCCACGTCGCGGCCCTGGTAGCTGACCGAGGTGATGCGGCGCAGCGCGCGAAGGAACGTCTCGCTGGTGACGTCCTCGGCCAGCTCGCGGTCGCCCACCCGGAACAGCACGTAGCGGAACACCACGTCGACGTAGCGGTCGTAGAGCTTGCCGAAGGCGACCGTGTCCCCGGCCTGCGCGGCGTGCACCAGCTCCCAGGACGCGCGGTGCGCCTCCTCGGCCTCCACCGGCTCGGTCCCGGCGGCCCCGTCGATCTCGGCCACCTCGTCCCCGGGAACGGCCGCGTCCCCGGCCGGCTCCGGTGCCGGACGGGCGTGCGGCACGGCCGCGTCGGCCGTGTTCGTTCGCGTAGGACGGGTCATCGAGCTGCCGCTCACTCCCTGGACGGTCCCGTTCGGGCTGACCACACGTTGGGGATCCGGTAGAGCTTACGTGTCGTTACTTTTTAGTAGTTGATAAGTCTTCAGGTAAAGGATGTGTCATCTGATGTAGTGAACCGTGATGTTGGTGAGCCGCGCCACAGCGTGGCCATTGCCCGATGCCCTGCAAATGCAGCACCCTATCCGGGTACCTGCGACGAGAGGCCCGCTCCGATGGCAGAGTTGCCCACCGGAACCATCGCTGACCTGGTCATGAAGGCCGCCGCGACGGTACCCCGTCATCTCGCCCTGGTCGACGCCCCCGGCGGGGCGTCCCTGACCTGGCAGGCGCTGGACGCGGCGGTCGACGCCTACGCCGGGGTGCTGACCGACCACGGTTTGACGCAGGGTGATCGCGTCGCCCTGTTGCTGCCCAATGGGCTCGAATTCTGCGTCGCCCTCTTCGGCGTCATCCGCGCGGGTGGTGTGGCCGTCCCGATCGACACCGACTCCGCCCCGCCCGAGGTGGAGCGGGTCGTGGAGCACTGCGGCGCCAAGCTGGCCCTGGGCCTCGGCGAGGACGCCGCCGCTGCGGCGCTGCCCGCCCCGGTGCTCGACGCGGCGCCGGGGGAGCCGTTCGCGGCCGTCGGCGGCGGCGAGGACCTGGCGCTGCTCTGCTACACCTCCGGCACCGCCGGGGTGCCGCGCGGGGTGATGCTGTCGCACCGGGCGCTGCTGGCCAACGTCGAGCAGTGCGCCGCGCTGCGCCCGGCCCCGGTCACCGCCCAGGACCGGGTCCTGCTGGCCCTCCCGCTCTCGCACGCCTACGGCCTGTCCGGCCTGTGGCAGGTCGCCGCCGCCGGGGCCACCGGGGTGCTGCTCGACCGCTTCGCCGTGGACAGCGCGCTGGCCGCCTGCCAGGAGCGGCGGATCAGCACCATCGTCGGCGTGCCCGCGATGTACCAGGCGTTCGTCGGCGCCGGGGCCGAGCGGCTGGGCGAGGCGCTGTCCACGGTCCGGCTGGCCACCTCCGGCGCGGCCCCGCTGGACCCGAGGGTGCTGGCGGGCTTCCGCCGCGAGACCGGCCTGTCGATCTACGAGGGCTACGGCCTGACCGAGACCGGCCCGGTGCTCACCTCCACCCTGGTCAGCGGCGTCGCCAAGCCCGGCTCGGTCGGCAAGCCCATCCCCGGCGTGGAGCTGCGCCTGGTCGACAGCGACGGCTCCACCGTCGACGTCCCCACCGAGGACGACGAGATCAGCTACGGCGAGGAGGAGACCGGCACCGGCCTGGTCGCCGCCCGCGGCCCCAACCTGTTCAGCGGCTACTGGCCCGACGGCGCCCACGGCCCCGACGCAGAAGGCTGGTTCCGCACCGGTGACGTCGGCTACCTCGACCCCGACGGCGACCTGCGCCTCGTCGACCGCGCCAACGACCTGATCATCGTCAACGGCTTCAACGTCTACCCGCACGAGGTCGAGCGGGTCGTCGGCGAACTCCCGGGGGTCGCCGAGGCCGCCGCCGTGGGCGTCCCGGACGCGCGCGCGGGCGAGCGGGTCAAGGTCGTGGTCGTCCTCCGCCCCGGAGCGGAACTGACCGAGGACGGCATCCGCGCCCACTGCGCGGAGAACCTGGCCCGCTTCAAGGTCCCGGCGGCGGTGGAGTTCGCCGACGCCCTCCCGCACTCGGTCACCGGCAAGATCCGCCGCGCGGGCCTGCGCGGCCCGCGCTGACCCCGCCGGTAGCGTGGCGCCCATGAGCACCAGGGTGACGGTGGTGACCAGGCAGGGCTGCCACGCCTGCGAGGTCGCCGAGGCCGACGTCGCACGCATCTGCGCCGACCTCGGCGTCACCTGGGACACCACCGACGTCGACGCCGACCCGGAACTGCGCGCCGAGTTCGGCGACCGCGTGCCGGTGATCCTGGTCGACGGGGACGAGCACGGGTACTGGAAGGTCGAGGAACCCCGCCTGCGCGCCGCCCTCGCCTGAGCTTCGCGGACCGGGGTTGCCACCCGTTCGGGTGGTGGCAATCCGCGGGGCCACCGGGATCGAATACCGGACGTGGACACCATGGAGCGCGACGCAGTGGCCGAGGCACAGCCCGCCGACAGGCTGCCGGTGCCGATCGCGGCGCTGATCGGCGTGCTCGCGGTGGCCGCCGCCCTGGCCGCCGGTCACTTCGTGGCCGGGTTCGTGGGGCCGACCGCCTCCCCGTTCCTGGCCGTCGGCAACAGCGCGATCGACCTGACGCCCGAGTCGCTCAAGTCGTTCGCCATCCGCAACTTCGGGTCCAACGACAAGCTCGTGCTGCTCTCCGGCATGGCCGTGACCATGCTCGTGGTCGCCGTCGTCGCCGGTCTGCTGTCGCGCCGCAAGCCGCTGCCCGGCCTCGTCATCGCAGGCGCCCTGGGCCTGGTGGCCGTCGCCGCCGTGCTCAACCGCCCCGACGGCGGGCAGCTCGCGGTGCTCGCCCCGATCGCCAGCCTCGCCGCCGCCGTCGGCGTCTTCCGCTGGTTGCACCTGGTGGCCACCAGCCGCTTCACCGCCGACTCCGCGCACGCCCGGGGCCTGTCGCGCCGGAAGTTCCTCTACTCCTCCGCCGGTGTTGCGGTCGGCGCGGGCGTGCTCGGCGGGGTGGGCCAGTTCCTGTCGGGCCGCGTCGACGTCGAGGGTTCGCGGGCGGGTGTCGGCTCGCTCAAGCCGAAAGTCCCGGCCCCCGCCATCCCCAACACCGCCGACTTCTCCGCCATCGGCTCGTCGAAGTTCATCACCAGCAACGAGAAGTTCTACCGCGTCGATACCGCCCTCACCGTGCCCCGCCTGCGCGCCGAGGACTGGAAGCTGCGCGTGCACGGCCTGGTCGACACCGAGCGCACCTTCGACTTCGGCGACATCCGCGACCGCGACCTGGTCGAGAAGACCATCACCATGACCTGCGTGTCCAACGAGGTCGGCGGCCCGTACGTCTCCACCGCGAACTTCATCGGCGTCCCGGTGCGCGACCTGCTGCTGGAGGCGGGCGTGCCGAACCGCTCCGCCTGGGTCTTCTCCACCAGCGTGGACGGGTGGACCACCGCCACCCCCGTGGCCGACCTGCTCGACGAGGAGCGCGGCGCGCTGCTGGCCATCGGCATGAACGGCGAGGCGCTGCCGCTGGAGCACGGCTTCCCGGCCCGCCTGATCGTCCCCGGCCTCTACGGCTACGCCTCGGCCACCAAGTGGGTCGTCGACCTGGAGCTGATCACCGAGGGCGCCAAGAAGTTCTACTGGGAGGAGCGCGGCTGGGCCACCAAGGGGCCGATCAAGACCCAGTCCCGGATCGACTTCCCGGTCGGCTTCGGCAACGTCCCGGCGGGCAAGGTCCAGGTGGCCGGGGTCGCCTGGGCGCAGACCGTGGGCATCGACAAGGTCGAGGTCCGGATGGACGGCGGCCCCTGGCAGGTCGCCGAGCTGGCCACCGAGGTCAACGACCGCACTTGGCGGCAGTGGCGGGCCGAGTTCGACCTGACCAGCGGCAGCCACCGGGTCGAGGTCCGCGCCACCGACCGCAACGGCAACACCCAGACCCCCGACCGCGTGCCGCCGATCCCCGACGGCGCGACCGGCTGGCACCTCATCCAGTTCTCCGTGGACTGAGCCCCGACCCGGGAGCGCCGCCGCAGAGCACTGCGGCGGCGCTCCCTTGTCCGGCGCGGGTGCCGTCCGACACACCACCCGCTTTCGCACAGGTGTTCGACTGTGGGCTATACTCGACAGCATCCGGGATTGGTCGGCGGGGAAGGTCGACCAAGGTCGGGTGCCTGGCGGTCGGCGAGCCCACGCGGCTCGCCGACCGCCGGCCCGTTCGCACCCGCCCCACCCTCTCCGGGCGCCCGCCGCGCACCGCCCGTCAGCGCGGCCCTAGGCCATCCGGGTACACCTCGATCCGGTGGTGTGGCGTGCGTCAAGCCCCTGGCCACTGACTTTGTGCACGCGTTCACAAGCGGTACCGTGTTCCCATCCCGGAGACATTTCCTGTCGAGGAGTACCAGCGTGGCGGCACAGCGAGGCCAGCGGAACGGTGTCGGCGGCGACACCCCACCCGCCCCCACCGCCGCGGAGGTCACGACTCCGATCCCCAGGGTGGCCGAGGTGCCCGCGGCGCGGGAACGCGCGCGGGCGATCCCCGAGGCCGCGGTGGCCCGGCTGGCCGTCTACCTGCGGGTGCTCTCCGCCATGCAGGAGCAGGGCGCGGGAACGGTCTCCAGCGAGGAGTTGGCCGCCGCCGCCGGGGTCAACTCGGCCAAGCTCCGCAAGGACCTGTCCTACATCGGCTCGTACGGCACCCGCGGCGTCGGCTACGAGGTGGCGGTGCTCATCGAGGAGATCGAGCGCATCCTCGGGCTGACCCGCAAGCACAGCGTCGCCGTGGTCGGGATCGGTAATCTCGGTCACGCCCTGGCCAACTACGGCGGCTTCCCCGGGCGCGGCTTCCCGGTCTCCGCGCTGTTCGACGTGGACCCCGACCTGGTCGGGGTGCCGGTCGGGGGCCTGCCGGTGGACCACATCGACGACATCTCCCGCGTGTGCGCCGAGCGCGAGGTCTCCATCGGGGTCATCGCCACGCCGCCGCCCGCCGCCCAGACGGTCTGCGACCGTTTGGTCGAGGCGGGAGTTCAGTGCATCCTGAACTTCGCGCCCGTCGTGCTGCAGGTGCCCGACCACGTCGAGGTGCGCAAGGTCGACCTGGCGGTCGAGCTGCAGGTGCTGTCGTTCCACGTGGCGCGGCGAGCCGACGACGCGGCCGCCACGAACGGGCAACAGGTCAACGGGATGGTGGTGTCATGAGCGTGCTCGCGGTCGGGATGTCGCACCGCAGCGCCGACGTCCGCTTGCTGGAGCGGGTGACGGTCGCCGCCGCCGACGTGCCCAAGGTCCTGCACGACCTGCTGGCCTGCCCGGACGTCACCGAGGCCGTGCTCGTCTCCACCTGCAACCGGGTCGAGGTCTACGCCGTCGTCGAGGCCTTCCACGCCGGGCTCTCCGACGTCGTGGGCGTGCTGGCCCGGCACGCCGGGGCCGACCCCACCGCGCTGCACGACCACCTCTACGTGCACTACGCCGCCTCCGCCGTGCAGCACCTGTTCACCGTGGCGGCGGGCCTGGACTCCATGGTGGTCGGCGAGTCGCAGATCCTCGGCCAGGTCCGCATCGCCTACAACACCGCCACCGAGTGCGGCACCGTCGGCCGCTCGCTGCACGAGCTGGTGCAGCAGGCGCTGCGCATCGGCAAGCGCGTGCACACCGACACCGGGCTCGACCAGGTCGGCGGCTCCGTCGTCTCCGAGGCGCTGGCCGACGCCGACCGGTCCCTGGGCGGCCTCGCGGGCCGCTCGGCGCTGATCGTCGGCGCCGGTTCCATGGGCGGGCTGGCCGCCGCGGCCCTGCGCCGCGCGGGCGTCGGCGAGGTCGTCATCGCCAACCGCTCCGCCGCCAACGGCGAGCGGCTGGCCGCGGCGCTGCTGGAGCAGGGCGTCCCCGCCCGCGCCGTGGTCGGCCTGCACGACCTGTCGGCCCTGATCGCCGCCGCCGACGTCGTGGTGTCCTGCACCGGCGCGGTCGGCGCGGTCATCCCGGTCGAGGCCGTCGCCGCGCGGACCACGCCGCTGGTCGTCTGCGACCTGGGCCTGCCGCGCGACGTCGAGGACGGCGTCGGCGAGCTGCCCGGCGTGCACGTGGTCGACCTGGTCAGCCTCCAGCGCCGCCTGGCCGAGACGCCCAGCGGGCTCGACACGCGCCGGGCCGCCGAGATCGTCGCCGAGGAGGTGCGCGGCTACCTCGCCGCGCAGCGCTCGGCGGAGGTCACCCCCACCGTGACCGCCCTGCGCCGCCGGGCCGCCGAGGTCGTCGACGCCGAGCTGCTGCGCCTGGACTCCCGGCTGCCCGACCTGGACGACCCGGTCCGCGACGAGCTGGCACGCACGGTCCGCCGGGTCGTCGACAAGCTGCTGCACACCCCGACGGTGCGGGTCAAGGAGCTGGCCTCCGGCCCCGCGGGCACCGGTTACGCCGAGGCGCTGCGCGAGCTGTTCCAGCTCGACCCGCAGAAGCCCGCCGCCGTGGCCCTCGCCAGTGAGGACAAGACGTGAAGCGAACCATCAGGATCGGCACCCGCGGCAGCGCCCTCGCGCTCGCCCAGACCGGGACCATCGCCGACGCGCTGGAGAAGGCGGGCGCGGCGACCGAGATCGTCGTCGTGTCCACCCCCGGCGACCGCTCGCACGCCCCCATCGCCGAGATCGGCGTGGGCGTGTTCACCTCGGCGCTGCGCGACGCGCTCGCCGACGGGACCGTGGACGTGGCCGTCCACTCCTACAAGGACCTGCCGACCGCCCCGGACCCGCGCCTGTCGATGGCCGCGGTGCCGCAGCGCCAGGACCCCCGGGACGCGCTCGTCGCGCGCGACGGGCTCACCCTGGGCGAGCTGCTGCCGGGTGCGCGGATCGGCACCGGCTCGCCCCGGCGGGCCGCGCAGTTGCACGCGCTCGGCCTCGGTCACGTGATCGTGCCGATCCGCGGCAATGTGGACAGTCGGATCAAGAAGGTGCGCGACGGCGAACTCGACGCCGTCGTGCTCGCCCGCGCCGGGCTCGCCCGGCTGGGCAGGCTCGACGAGATCACCGAGACCCTCGACCCCATCCAGATGCTCCCCGCGCCCGCGCAGGGAGCGCTGGCGGTGGAGTGCCGGGTCGACGACGTCGACGTCGAACACCTTCTCCAGTCCACAGTGGATGACGAAGCCACCCGGCTCGCGGTTGCCGCAGAGCGCGCCATGCTGGCCGCGCTCGAAGCGGGATGCAGCGCGCCCGTTGGCGCTTTGGCCGACGTCGTCGAAGACTTCGACCAGGACGACAGGGTGATCCTCCGCCTGTCGCTGCGCGGCGTCGCCGCCGCCTACAGCGCGGACGGCGACCCGACGGGTCCGGTCGAGATCATGCGAGCGTCGGCCACCGGTGACCTGACCGAAGGAGAGCAGCTCGGTCGTGCGCTGGCCGCCGAGCTGTTGGAACTCGGGGCCGGGGTGCTCTCCGGTCCCGAGGCGTAGTTGATGGGAAGTGTGGCCTGACATGACCACCCGTGCACGTAAGTCCCCCGGTCGCGTCGCCTTCGTGGGCTCCGGTCCCGGCGACGCCGGACTGCTCACGGTTCGCGCCAAAGAGCTGCTCGAACGCGCCGAGCTCGTGGTGACCGACCCCGATGTGCCCGCCGCCGTGCTGGCCTTCACCAGCGCCGACGCCGAGGTGCGCCCCGCCGTGGGGCAACCCGCGGACGTGGCCAAGGACCTCTCCGGTGAGGCGAAGGCCGGTCGCGTCGTGGTGCGCCTGGTCGCGGGCGACCCGCTGACGCACTCGGCCGTGGTGGCCGAGGCGCAGGCGGTGGCCCGCACCAGCGCGGTGTTCGACGTCATCCCCGGCGTCTCCCCCGCCACCGCGGTCCCCGCCTACGCGGGCATCGCCCTGGGCTCCGGGCACACCGAGGTCGACGTGCGCGGCGACGTGGACTGGGCGGCCCTGGCGGCCGCACCCGGCCCGATCGTGCTGCACGCCAGCGCCAGCCACCTCGCCGAGGCGGCCTCCTCGCTGGTCGAGCACGGCCTCGCCGCGCAGACCCCGGTCGCGGTCACCGCGGACGGCACCGCGACCAGCCAGCGCACCGTCGACACCACGCTGGCCTCGCTCGCCGCCGACGCCGGGGAGATCTCCGGGCACCTGGTGGTGACGGTCGGCGCCGCCGCCGCGCAGCGCTCGAAGCTGTCGTGGTGGGAGTCGCGCGCCCTCTACGGGTGGCGCGTGCTGGTGCCGCGCACCAAGGACCAGGCGGGGGAGATGAGCGAGCGCCTGCACCTGCACGGCGCGATCCCCAGCGAGGTGCCCACCATCTCGGTCGAGCCGCCGCGCAGCCCGGCGCAGATGGAGCGCTCGGTCAAGGGCCTCGTCGACGGCCGCTACCAGTGGGTCATCTTCACCTCGACCAACGCGGTGCGCGCGGTCTGGGAGAAGTTCGCCGAGTTCGGCCTGGACGCCCGCGCCTTCTCCGGCGTGAAGATCGCCTGCGTGGGCGAGGCGACCGCGGCCAAGGTGCGCTCGTTCGGCATCAACCCGGAACTGGTGCCCTCGGGTGAGCAGTCCAGCGAGGGCCTGCTGGCGGACTTCCCGCCGTACGACGACATCCTGGACCCGGTGGAGCGCGTGCTGCTCCCGCGGGCCGACATCGCCACCGAGACCCTGGCGGCGGGCCTGCGCGACCGCGGCTGGGAGATCGACGACGTGACGGCCTACCGCACCGTCCGGGCGGCCCCGCCGCCCGCCGACACCCGCGAGATGATCAAGACCGGCGGTTTCGACGCGGTGTGCTTCACCTCGTCGTCGACCGTGCGGAACCTGGTCGGCATCGCGGGCAAGCCGCACACCCGCACCCTGGTGGCGTGCATCGGCCCGAAGACCGCCGAGACCGCCCGCGAGTTCGGCCTGCGGGTCGACGTCCAGCCCGAGCACGCGACGGTGCCCGCGCTCGTCGACGCCCTGGCCGAGCACGCGGCCCGGCTCCGCGCCGAGGGCGCGCTGCCGCCGCCGCGCAAGACCAAGCGCGCGCGCCGCTGACCGGCGCGGCACTGACAGACTGGGCGGGCGGGGTTGCCACTGGCACCCCGCCCGCTCCCATTTGCCGATCCAGTTCGGGAGAGCCGATGTTCCCCAACCACCGCCCCCGCCGCCTGCGCCGCACCCCCGCGCTGCGCCGCATGGTCAGCGAGACCACCCTCGCGCCGCACCAGCTCGTGCTGCCCGTGTTCGTGAAGGAGGGCGCCACCGAGCCGACCGCGATCGCGAGCATGCCGGGCGTCGTCCAGCACACCCGCGACACGCTCCGCAAGGCCGCGGTCGAGGCGGTCGAGGCCGGGGTGGGCGGCATCATGCTGTTCGGCGTCCCCGAGGTCCGCGACGCCGTGGGCTCCGGCGGGGTCGACCCGGAGGGCATCCTCAACGTGGCCCTGCGGGACCTGCGCGCCGAACTCGGCGACAGCACGATCCTGATGTCCGACCTGTGCCTGGACGAGTTCACCGACCACGGCCACTGCGGCGTCCTCGACGGCGAGGGCAACGTCGACAACGACGCCACCCTGGCGGTCTACGCCGACATGGCCAGGGCCCAGGCGGACGCTGGGGCCCACCTGCTCGGCCCCAGCGGCATGATGGACGGCCAGGTGGGGGTGATCCGCGAGGCCCTGGACACCGCGGGCCACGTGGACACCGGCATCCTGGCCTACTCGGTCAAGTTCGCCTCGGCCCTCTTCGGCCCCTTCCGCGAGGCGGTCGACTCCCAGCTCACCGGCGACCGCAAGACCTACCAGCAGGACCCGGGCAATATCCGCGAATCCCTGCGCGAGGTCCAGCTCGACCTGAACGAGGGCGCGGACCTGGTCATGGTCAAGCCCGCCGGGGCCTACCTGGACGTCATTCGTGCGGTGCACGAGGTCTCCGACGTGCCGGTGGCGGCCTACCAGGTCTCCGGCGAGTACGCGATGGTCGAGGCCGCCGCCGCCAACGGCTGGCTGGACCGCGACCGCACCATCCTGGAAACGCTGACGTCCATCCGCCGCGCGGGCGCCGACGTCATCCTCACCTACTGGGCCACCGAGGCCGCGACCTGGCTCAACCGCCGCTGACCCCGCTGTTCTGGTCGGACTGGCAGGCCGCTGCGGCGACCCGCCGCTCCCGCGCGGTGGTCGCGGTCTCGATCAACCGGTCGAGGCTGCGATCGGTGAGCACGACCTCGAACCCGGTCGCCCACTCGCCCAAGAGCAGGCGGGTGTCCTCGTCCTCGCCGAGGGTGAAGCTCATCCGGCAGTCGTCGGGCACGCTGACCCAGGCCCCGACGGTGGGCACATCGCTCATGGGAATCTCCCGAAACGCTCGAAGGTGGGGGTTGTACTGCCGTTGAGACAACGGGTTCGGCCCCTATCCTGCAAGCGCACGCGGAGAAGACCCGGAATGTCGTTGGCAAACCGAGTCCGATACCGCGAAACGAGCGGGGAAAGTCTTGCAAATCGGATGTAAGCTCCCCCCGGGATGAAAGGTGGGGCGGTGTCCGAGGGGACAACGGGCTCAACGGTGCCGAGGCGCCAACTCGGCAGGTACCTGCGCGACCTGCGCGGCAAGGCCAGGCTCACGGTCCGCGCGGCGGCGGAGGCGCTGGAGTGGTCAGAGGCCAAGATCTGGCGGATAGAAACAGGCCAAACCAGCCTGCGCAGCTTGGACGCCGAGGCCATGTGCAAGGTCTACGGCGCTCCACCGGAGGCCACAGGATCGCTCAAGGAACTCGCCAAGGAAACCAAGAGCAAGGGGTGGTGGCACGCCTTCGGCGATGTCCTGACCAACGACTTCAACCTCTACGTCGGCTTGGAGGAAGCTGCCTCGTCCTTGCACTGGTATCAGTGCGAGTTGATTCCTGGCCTCTTCCAGACCCCCGAATATGCTCGGGTCATCTTCCGCGGTGGGCGCTCTGACGCGTCAGAGGAAGTGATCGAGCGTCTTGTCCGGCTGCGTGTCGAGCGGCAGGCAATCCTGGACCGGGTCACCGCCGCCCCGGACGTCTCGGTGGTGATCAACGAAGCGATCCTCCGCCGTCCCATCGGAGGACCCGTTGTCATGGGCCTGCAACTGGACCGCCTCATCGAGTTCGGGGAACTGCCCAATGTGAGCATCCGGGTGGCGCCGTTCTCCATCGGGTTGCACCACGGCGCACTCACCGGCCCGTTCGTGATCATGCGCTTCCCCCGGTACGGCGACCGTGACCCGGAGCCACCTACGGTTTTCGTCGATGGCTTCACCGGCTCCCTCTACCTGGACAAACCGAGCGAAGTCGGAAAGTTCGACCAGGCTTTTTCCGGACTGCTCGCCCAGATCCCGGATGAGAAGGCCAGCAAGAGCCTCATCCACCAAGCAGCAAGGGAGTTCATGCCATGAGCAAGCCCAACCTGTCCTGGCGCAAGAGCAGCCACAGTTCGGGAGAGGCCAACTGCGTCGAGGTGGCGTTCCCCGGCCTCTCCGTGGCCACCCGCGACAGCAAGCACCCCACCGGCCCCACCCTCTCCTTCCCCACTCCCACCTGGCACGCCTTCCTCACCACCCTCACCCGCTGACCTCATTCGTTTTGGGGACAGGCCCCCTCGTGGTCGGAGGGGGCCTGTCTCGTGCCGGGATCGGAAAAACCGCCTGGCGTGTTTGCTGCCAGCGTCCTTCGGGCCGGGCAGGCGACGGTGCCAGGCAGGCACGCACTGCTGCCCGGACTTCACTCGCGGAAAGCTCCGCCTCCGCCGGGAATTCGTGCTCATGTGGTTGGGAATCACAGGTGAATGTCAATTACCCGTTGACCGGACTACGGGGTGACACGTCGACAACGCGCAGGCCCTTGATCGGTAGTCCTGATCCGCCTCGATCAGGGAGAGGTGGACGGTCAATAGCGCTGGCACGTCACTGCGGAATCTGGACGTCTGCCGACCGCAATCGTCGATAGGATGGCCGGCATGGCCATCGCTCGCTTGCCCCTCATCGTTGTCGACTGTCCTGATCCTGGTGCACTCGCCGGGTTCTACGGCGCGATGCTGGATTGGGAGGTCGCTGTCTCCGCCGACCGGGCTTCGGTTTGCGCTGAGGACGGCCAGTGCATCTCCTTCCATCGGGTGGATGGTTACACGCCGCCGATGTGGCCAACCCAGGAGCGGCCCCAGCAGATGCACCTCGATGTGATCGTTGACGACCTCGATGCCGCCGAGGCGGCAGTGATCGATCTCGGTGCGACCAAACACCCGGACCAGCCCGGTACGTCCTTCCGGGTCTTCCTGGACCCGGCAGGTCATCCCTTCTGTCTTTGTCTGAACTGATCCGGACGGGGCCCTCGGCGTAGCTTCACGATGGGTTCCACCGGGCCGAGTGGGAAGACCTCGACGTGGTCGACCACTGGCGGCGGTACATGAACAACCCCGCCGCGTACCTGCGGTACGTCACCGACGAGTGAGGAACACCGGTGCCGGTCGACACCAGCGAGGCTGACGCGCAGTTCAGGCAGTGGATGCGCGAGAACCTCGACCGCGCCGCGGACCACTTCGGGGCGGTCATCGTCGGCGAGCCGCTGCTCGGCTGGCGTGACCGGTCGGTCAGCGCTCCCGCCCGCCGTGGTGATGACGACTGCTGGCTGCGCGTGGTGTCCGAGGACAAGCGGTGGGTCGGCGACGACTTCTGGACGGGCAACCTCGACGCGAACGTGTTCGAGGGCATCGCCAAGCCCCGCGTGTTGGACGTGGTCGAGTGGGAGGGATGGCGGCAGCAGCGCGCCGAGATCATGACCAGGTTGCCGGGCCGCGCGTGCTCGCCGACCGACGTACTGCGCGCCACGGTCGACTACCCGACGAGTGGTGGGCCGAGCTGCGCCGAACCGTCGACACCGTCGCGGTCACACCGACTGAGCGCGCCAACACCACCCAGGCCAAGGTGACCGACTGGCTCGCGCAGCGCTTCGGCGACGCGGTGGACCCAACAGTGCCCAGGTGGGAAACCGTGCACGGTGACGCGCACTGGGCGAACCTGTTCGGCCCTCGATTCGGACTGCTGGACTGGGAATGGTGGGGCAATGGCCCCGTCGGCACCGACGCGGCGACCCTGCTTTGCTACAGCCTCTTGGTGCCCGAGACCGCGCAACGGGTGCGCGAGGTCTTCGCCGACGTGCTCGACACCGACACGGGCCGGTTCGCGCAGCTCTACGCCACCGCTCGACTGCTGCGCAGGGTGGCCCGCGGCGAGTTCCCCGACCTCGCCGAACCGCTCGAACGGCACGCCTCGACCCTGCTCCGATCCTGACCGCGTGCAACGGCAGACCGAACACCCCCGCTGGGGGGAGAGCGCACCCTGTACGTGATCCGACCGGCTGAGGCGGGTCAGCTCCTCCAGTCTCACGTGGCCTGGCGCAAGAACAACTTCAACAACGGTCAGTCCAACTGCGTCGAGGTGGCGTTCCCCGGCCTCTCCGTGGCCACCCGCGACAGCAAGCACCCCACCGGCCCCATCCTCTCCTTCCCCGCCCCCACCTGGCACGCCTTCCTCACCACCCTCACCCGCTGACCGCCCCGAGTGACGCCTGCCCACCAGGCAGGCGTCACCCTTCCCGCTCGGGAGGACCAGCCGCATGGGCGGGCGCCGATAACCTGGGCGTCGTGGAGCCCTCGACGGTCACCGTGATCTCTCAGGGATGGGACGGGCCGTACTACCGCGTTCGGACCTCATCATTCGACGTGGCTTTCCTGATCGACCCCGACGTCGACCTCGATGGAGTGGACAACACCGACGTCGAGGTGCGCCTGCCCGACGGCTCCCGCTGGAGTGCGACGATCTTCACCGTCGCCGAGGTGGAACGGCTCATGGCGCGTTGGGCGGGCACCGGTGAGTACTCGGGCGGCAGCTACTTCTGGTGCCACGACGGACTCATCGTCCGCGATCCGGGTATCGGCAACATCGTGCGGGTGCTCGTCGCCCTTCACGAGGAGGATGTGCTCACCACCGTCCTCGACCGCCTCGAAGAACTGCCCTGAGCCCGCCTCCGCGCTCGGTCTCCAGGGCGCGGCCCATGGCGTCCTCCGGGGCTGAGCAGGCGACGACGAAGCGGTGGGACCGCATACGCCGGAAACCCGCCGTGCCGACCCGGTCAGTGGGCGCCCGGGTTCGGACCGGCCGGGTCACTCCGTCACGGGCAGGCACTCGGCGAGCAGGTCGACGACGTCGTCCCAGGCTCGTTGTGCGTGCTGCGGGTGGTGTCCGACGCCGGGGAGCACGGTGTGGTCGACCGGCGGGTGGTGGAAGGCGTGCAGGGCGCCGCCGTAGACCACGAGGCGCCAGTCGACGCCCGCGGCCTGCATCTCGGCGGTGAACGCGTCCCGTTGCGCGGGCGGCATGATCGGGTCTTCCGAGCCGACCCCGGCCCACACCGGGCAGCGGATGCGCGCCGCCTCGCCCGGGCGGCCGGTGGTCAGGCCGTTGACGGTGCCGATCGCGCGCAGGTCGACGCCGTCGCGGCCGAGTTCCAGTGCGATCGCGCCGCCGGTGCCGTAGCCGATGGCGGCGATCCGGTCGGGGTCGACCCGCGGTTCGGCGCGCAGCACGTCGAGCGCCGCGTGGCCGATGCCCCGCATCCGGTCGGGGTCGTCGAGCAGCGGCAGGCAGCGGGCCAGCATCTCCTCGGGGTCGCCCAGGTAGCGCCCGCCGTGGATGTCGAAGGCGAGCGCCACGTACCCCAGTTCGGCGAGGGTGTCGGCCCGGCGGCGCTCGACGTCGCTGAGGCCCGTGCCCTCCGGTCCGAGCAGCACCGCGGGCCTGCGGTCGGTACCGGCCGGGAGCGCGAGGTGCCCGAGCATCGTCAGGCCGTCGGCCGGGTACTCGACCGTGCGCGTGGTGGTCGTCGCCATGGGACCGGACGGTAGTGATCGACGGGCGCGGTCGGGCCCGGGTTCACCGCTGGCAGAACAGCCCCGGTGCCCGGGACCGCGCAACGGGTGCGCGAGGTCTTCGCCGGACAGGCCTTTCCGACCGGCGGGTAACCTCGGGTCCGTGAGCACCCCGGACGACACCGACGACGCCACCCCGCGCGAGGCGCCGGTCATGCCCACCGCCGAGGAGGCCGCCGCCGCCGGGCAGGCGCGGACCGACGCGCCCCGGGTCGTCCTGGTCAGCTTCTGGCTGTGGATCGCGGCGGGGGCCATCGGGCTGGTCGGGGCCGTGTTGTTCCTCGTGCTGCGCGACGAGTGGGCGGACATCCAGGCCCGGAGCAACCCCGGGCAGAGCGTCTCCGACATGCGGGGGTTGGCCGCCGGGCTGTCCTGGTGGTTGTTGGCCGGGTCGGTCATGTTCCTGGCGTTCTTCGTGCTGGTCGGCCACAACGCCCGGCGGGGGGCGCGGAAGGCGCGCACGCTGCTGCTGGTGCTGGGGGTCTTCGCCGCGCTGTTCGAGTACTCGTTGGGGCGGGTGACCATCTACGGGCTCATCAGCGCGCTGCTGATCATCGTGGCCGCCGGGCTGCTCTACGCGCCCCCGGCCCGGCGCTTCTTCGCCGAGGACGACCGGTGACCGAGGAGGCCGGGGGAGTCACCGGAGAAATCACAGAGACCCCCGGGGTCGAAGGGGTCGAGGAGGCCGTCCGCTACCACGAGTCCGGCTCCACCTGGTGGCCGTTGCTGTGGGGGCCCGGTTTCTGCGGGGTCGGGTTCACCCTGGAGACCGTCACCGGCGCCTCGCACGGTCTTGCCTGGATCGTCGTCGGGGTGGTGCTGCTCGGGTTGACCGCGCTCTGGGTGTCGGCGCGGCGGACCGACCGGGCCGTGACGCTCACCGACACGACCCTTCGGATGGGGACCGGGGTGGTTTCCGTCGCGCGGATCGCGCGCGTCGGAGGGGTGCCGGAGCCGGTGGGGGCGCGGGCGGTCGGTGGTGGGTTCACCATCCCGGCCAAGACGCACCCGGTGCCGATGGAGATGGTCGACGGGTCGGTCGTGCTCGGGTGGGCCCGCTTCTCCGACGACCTCGTCGAGGTGCTGGCGCCCATGGTCGATGGCAACACCGCCGAGTCCGCCGACCTGGACCTCGACCTCCCTCCCAGCGCCCGCCGGAGCAGCGCGGCGAACGAGGACACCGCGAACGGAACAGCCGAGAACAACACCGAACGGCCGCAGATCCCGGTCGAGAGCAAGGAAGGCGAGCAGTGACCCGTCCCACCCCGCCGCCGTACCAGGTCCCGCCGCAGTACACGCCGATGCCGCCGGTGTCCGCGCCGCCGCCGAACCCGCGGCCGCGGATCGTCGACCACGCCGTGTGGCTGACCCTGGCGGGGATGGCCGTGAACGTGGTCGGCACGCTCTACCAGTTGATCTTCGACCGGGCGTGGGTCGACCGCACCGTCCGCGAGCTGACCAAGGACACCAACCCGACCTTCGCCGCCGTCGACGCCAAGGTGGTGGTGATCGCCGGGGTGTGCGGCGTGCTGCTGACCATCGGCCTCTACGTCCTGCTCGCCCTGATGGCCAGGCGCGGGCGGAACTGGGCGCGGATCGCCCTCGCCGCGCTGGCCGCGCTCGGGGCCGCCGGGTTCCTCGCCGGGGTGTCGACCGTCGGGCCCGCGCCGGACCTGATGTGGAACCTCGCCGACGCCGCCTTCCGCGTCGCCGCCGTGGTCTACCTGTTCCAACCCGAGGCGACCAAATTTTTCCAGCCGGGCCGCCGGGGCTGAAAAGCGCCGCGGCGCGGTGGCAAAAGTCGTGCGGCGACCGCTTCCAGGCAATACGGTCACCCCCATGACCACGAGTGGCCCCGATCCCGACCAGTCCCCCAGGTACGACCCCATGCCCGCGGCCCCGCCCCTGAGCGACCGCGAGATGGGTCAGCCCCTGTCCCGCCCCAAGCCCGTCGACACCGCGTTCACCCTGTGGATCGCCAACGCCGCGCTGAGCCTCATCGCCTTCGTCGTCTCCCTGACGATCGGTGGTGACGCCCTGCGCGAGGCGGCCCGCGAGTCCGCCCGCGCAGGCGGCGGCAACCTCTCCGACTCCGAGATCGACACCGCGGTCAGCGCGGGCCTGGCGTTCTCCGGGGTCATCGCGGTGCTGTTCTTCGCCCTGTACCTGCTGTTCGCGTTCAAGATGCGCGCGGGCCGCAACTGGGCCCGCATCACGCTCACCGTGCTCGGCGCGCTCGGCCTGATCAGCAGCCTGTTCGGCCTGCTCGGCGGCACGCTGGACGGGTTGAGCATCGTGCTGACCATCATCCAGATCGCGCTGATCGGCACGGCGATCTTCATGATGTGGCAGAAGGAGTCCACGCACTACTTCGAGGCCGTCAAGCGCGCCGGGTGATGTGCGCGGGATACCGCCGGGTTCGGTAACGCGGATCGGTCCGGTTGCTACATACCGGGCGTGACCCAGTTGTCCGTACTCCCCGAACCCGAGGTGTCCCGCGCCAGACCGGCGGCGGTGACCGGCGCGTTCTGCGGTGCCCTGCTCGGCGCCGGTATCACCGGCGTCATGCTCGTCCTCTCCACCCGGTCCCCGGGGCTGCTCGGCCTCGGGGCCGCCCTGTCGGCGCTGGCCGCCGCGGCCTGCGCGCACCCGTTGCGCGAGGGCCGCGGCTGGGCCCGCTCGGGCCTGGTCGCCGCCGCCCTGCTCGGCGCCCTGTGCGCCCCCGCCGCCGCGAACCCCGTCCCCGGCCCCACCGCCCCCTTCCTGGGCGGGGCGGCCGTGGTCGTCTGGGTGTTCGTGGTGACGCTGCTGCTGCGCGTCGACGCGGGCACCTTCTTCGCCCGCCGCTCCTGAGCCGCCGCCCCCGGTGGGCGCATGAGACCCTGGGGCCGTGACCACCCCCGAACCCGGTTGGCCGGAACCCGCTCCCGCGCCGCACCGCCCCCGCCGCGCGATCGTGGCCGCGGTGGAGGTCGTGGCCGTGGCCGCCCTGGTGGGGTTGGCGTTCTGGCTGTGGTCGCGCGGCACGGTCGCGGGCACCCCCATCCCCGACCGGCCCGACCTGCGGTTCGAGGAGTTCGACGGGCCGTTCGTGGCCGGTGCGGTCGCCGCGGCCACCCTCGCGGGCCTGGTCCTCGTGGACGCCGTGCGGCAGGTCGTGCTGGCGGTGCGGACCACGCCGAAGGCGGCGCGGGCGGGCGCCGAGGTGGCGTGAGCGCGGCCACCCCGCCGCGTTTGGGACACTGGCGTGGTGACCGCTGAAGTCCAGGCCCACGTCCGCAGCTCCGCCGCCCTCTTCGACCGCGCCAAGGCCGTCACCCCCGGTGGGGTCAACTCCCCGGTCCGGGCGTTCTCGGCGGTGGGCGGCACCCCGCGCTTCATGACCGGCGGGTCCGGCGCCTACCTGTGGGACGTCGACGACAACCGCTACGTCGACCTGGTGTCGTCGTGGGGGCCGATGATCCTCGGCCACGCGCACCCGGAGGTCGTCGAGGCGGTGCGCAGGGCCGCGGGAGACGGGCTGTCGTTCGGCACGCCGACCGCGGGGGAGATCGACCTCGCCGAGGAGATCATCCGCCGGGTGGCGCCGGTGGAGCAGGTGCGCCTGGTCAACTCCGGCACCGAGGCCACGATGAGCGCCATCCGCCTGGCCCGCGGGTTCACCGGTCGGGCCCGGATCGTCAAGTTCGCCGGGTGCTACCACGGCCACGTCGACGCGCTGCTCGCCGAGGCGGGCTCCGGCGTCGCCACCCTGGGCCTGCCGACCACGCCGGGCGTCACCGGCGCGCAGGCCGAGGACACCCTCGTGCTGCCGTACAACGACTTCGACGCCGTGCGCGCGGCCTTCGCCGAGCACGGCCCGACCATCGCCGCGGTCATCACCGAGGCGGCGGCGGGCAACATGGGCGCCGTCGCACCGCTGCCCGGCTTCAACGCGCTCCTGCGCGAGCTGGCCACCGAGCACGGCGCGCTGCTGGTCATGGACGAGGTGATGACCGGTTTCCGGGTGTCGGAGGCGGGCTGGTTCGGCCTGGAGGGCGTCGCGGGCGACCTCTACACCTTCGGCAAGGTCATGTCCGGCGGCCTGCCCGCCGCGGCCTTCGGCGGCCGGGCCGACGTCATGGGCAGGCTGGCCCCGAACGGCCCGGTCTACCAGGCGGGCACCCTGTCCGGGAACCCGGTCGCGGTCGCGGCGGGCCTGGCCACGCTGCGCGCCGCCGACGAGTCGGTCTACCGCGCGCTCGACGCCAACGCCGCCCGCCTCGGCGAGCTGTTCACCGGGGCGCTGACCGCCGCGTCCGTCCCGCACCGCGTGCAGTTCGCGGGCAACCTGGTGAGCGTGTTCTTCACCGAGACCCCCGAGAACCCCGTCATTGATTACGCGGGCGCGAAGGCGGCGCAGACCTGGCGCTTCCCCGCCTTCTTCCACGCCCTGCTCGACCACGGCGTCTACGCCCCGCCCAGCGCGTTCGAGGCCTGGTTCGTCAACGCGGCCCTGGACGACGAGGCGTTCGAGCGCATCGCCACCGCCCTCCCCGTCGCCGCCGCGGCGGCCGCAGCAGCCGAGGAGCCCGCGTGACCCAGACCGTCGTCCACCTGCTGCGCCACGGCGAGGTCCACAACCCGTCGGGCATCCTCTACGGCCGCCTGCCGCACTTCCGCCTGTCGGAGACCGGCAAGCGCCAGGCGCTCACCGTCGCGGAGTACCTGCGTGACCACGACATCACCCACGTCGTGGCCTCCCCGCTGCTGCGCGCGCAGGAGACGGCGACGCCGATCGCCGGTTCGCACCGGCTGGAACTGGCCACCGACGACCGGCTGATCGAGTCGGAGAACGTCTTCGAGGGCCAGAAGGTCTCCGTCGGCGACGGCGCCCTGCGGCACCCGAGGAACTGGCCGCACCTGCGCGACCCGTTCACCCCGTCCTGGGGCGAGCCGTACCTGCGGATCGCCCACCGGATGCTCGGCGCGGTCCACCGGGCGCGGGCGGCGGCGGCCGGGCACGAGGCGGTGTGCGTGTCCCACCAGCTCCCGGTGTGGACGGTCCGCCGCTACCTGGAGGGCAAGCGCCTCTGGCACAACCCCTCCCGGCGCGAGTGCTCCCTGGCCTCGCTGACCTCCCTGGTGTTCGAGGACGAGAGGCTGGTCGGCCTGCGCTACGCCGAACCCGCGGGCGCCAGCGACCCCAAGAACACGGGGGCCTGAGCCGTGCGCGCGGTCGCGGTCGTGGCGCTGCTGCTGGCCCTGGCGGGCTGCACGGCGGAGAAGGACGCGGTCTCCACCGACACCGAGTTCGTCTTCGTCTCCCCGGGCGGGCAGACCGACATCACCTACCCCGTCGCCGACCGCAAACCGCTGCCGGAGCTGAGCGGGTCGAGCCTGATGGACGAGTCCCGGCAGCTCAAGCTGTCGGACTACCGCGGCAAGGTGGTCGTGGTGAACGTCTGGGGCCAGTGGTGCGGCCCGTGCCGCGCGGAGGCCCCCGAACTCCAGAAGGTCCAGGACGACTACGGCCCCAAGGGCGTGCAGGTCCTCGGCATCAACTTCCGCGACAACCAGCGCGACGTCCCGCAGGACTTCGTCCGCGACCGCGGCCTGACCTACCCGTCGATCTTCGACCCGCCCGGCCGCACCCTGCTGGCCCTCAAGGGCTACCCGCGCGCGGTCGTCCCGGCCACCTTCCTCATCGACAAGCAGGGCCGGGTCGCCGCCGCCTACATGCGCGACCTGCTGGCCGACGACCTCAGGGCCGAGTTGGACAAGCTCACCGCCGAGTCCTGACCGCCCCGGGTGTGAGGTAGGACGCCCCAGGGCCGGGCGCTCACCGGGCCCTGACAGCCGATCCCTACGCTGACTCCGTGGATCCCACCGAGCTCGTGACCACCGGCCCGCTCCTGGCGGCGGGTGGCGTGGCGCTGCTGGCGGGCGTGGTCTCCTTCGCCTCGCCGTGCGTGGTCCCGCTCGTCCCCGGCTACCTGGCCTACCTCGCCGCCCTGGTCGGCGCCGAGGCCCCGGCCGTGTCCGCCGACGAGGGGCGCAAGTCCGGCCGCGGCCGGGTGCTGGGCGCGGTGGCGCTGTTCATCCTCGGGTTCACCGTCGTCTTCGCCGCGACGATCGGCAGCGTCGTCTGGCTGGCGGACACGCTCCTGGTCAACGAGGACGTCCTGCAACGGGTCGGTGGCGTGGTCACCATCGCCATGGCACTGGTGTTCGTCGGCCTGGTCCCCGGGATGCAGAAGGACATCCGCATCCACACGACGCCCAAGCTCGGCCTGGCCGGTGCCCCCGTCCTCGGAGCCGTGTTCGGCCTGGGCTGGACGCCGTGCATCGGGCCGACGCTGATGGGCGTGCTGTCCCTGGCCACCGCCACCGGCGGCACCGCGGCCCGCGGGTTCGTGCTCGTCCTGGTCTACTGCCTCGGCCTCGGGGTGCCGTTCCTGCTGATCGCCCTCGGCGCCCGGTGGGCCGTGCGCACCACCACCTGGATGCGCACCCACGGCCGGGCGATGCAGCTCTTCGGCGGCGGGCTGCTGTTCGTCGTCGGGGTGCTGCTGGTCACCGGGGTGTGGGGCGACCTGGTCGCCTGGCTGCGCAACACCGTCGTCAGCGACTTCGAGCTGCCGCTGTGACCGCCTTCCTGCGCAACACCTGGCGCGGCCTCACCTCGATGCGCACCGCGCTGATCCTGCTGTTCCTGCTGGCGCTGGCCGCGATGCCCGGCGCCCTGCTGCCGCAGCGCTCGCTCAACCCGCCCCGCACCGCGGACTACATCGCCGCCCACGGCTGGTGGGGCACGCTGCTGGACCGGCTGGAGTTCTTCGACGTCTACTCCAGCGTCTGGTTCTCCGCGATCTACCTGATGCTGTTCATCTCCCTCGTCGGCTGCCTGCTGCCGCGGACGGTCGACTACGCCAGGTCCATGCGCGCCCAGCCGGTGCTCACCCCGCGCAACCTCGCCCGGATGCCGCACCACGCCCAGGCCACCCTGGCCGAGGAACCCGCCGCGGTGATCGCCGACGCCAAGGCGCGGCTGTCCGGCTGGCGAACCGTCGAACGCGACGAGGACGGCGGCGGCAAGACCCTCAGCGCGGAGAAGGGCTACCTGCGCGAGCTGGGCAACCTCGTCTTCCACTTCGCCATGCTCGGGCTGATCGTCGCCCTGGCCCTGGGCAAGATGTTCAACTACGAGGGCCAGGTCATCGTGCTGGCCGACGGCTCCGAGTTCTGCAACTCCGGCACCGCCGGGTACGACACGTTCCGGCCCGGCCTGCGCGTCGACGGCACCGACCTCACCCCGTTCTGCGTGCGGGTCAACGACCTCGACGTCAGCTACTTCCCCGACGGGCAGGCCGAGCAGTTCACCGTGCGGATGGACTACCAGGCGGGCGCCGACCTCGACGCGGGCACCTGGCGGCCCTACGACCTGCGGGTCAACGAACCGCTGCGGGTCGTCGGGGACCGGGTCTACCTGCTCGGCCAGGGCTACGCGCCGACCTTCACCGTCACCTTCCCCAACGGGGAGAGCCGCACCCAGACCATCCAGTGGCGCACGGTCGACCCGCAGACCCTGCTGTCGCAGGGCGCGACCAAGTTCGACCCGCCGGGCACCACCGACGCCGAGCAGCGGCGCAAGAGCCAGATCGCGATCACCGGCCTGTTCGCCCCCACCGCCCAGTACGACGGCACCCTGCTCACCTCCGGCTACCCCGGGTTGCAGGACCCGGCGGTGGCCGTCGACGTGCTGCGCGGGGACCTGGGCATCGACTCCGGGCGCGGGCAGTCCATCTTCGAGGTGGACCGGTCGCTGGTGGACCAGGGCAGGCTGGTCCGGGTGGCCAGGCAGAACCTGGAGCTCGGCGGTCAGCTCCGGCTCGACGACGGCACCACCGTCCGGTTCGACGGCGTCGAGCGCTGGGCGTACCTGCAGGTCTCGCACGACCCGACGCAGGTGTGGGTGCTCGTCTTCGCCGTGGCGATGATCCTGGGCCTGGGCACCTCGCTGACGATCAAGCGCCGCAGGCTGTGGGTGCGCGCGACACCGGACGACGCGGGTCGTACCGTGGTCTCGGTCGGCGGACTCGCCCGAACCGACCAGGCGGGGTACGGCGAGGAGTTCAGCAGGATCGCAGCCGCGCTGCGCACTCCCAGGAGGGAACCCTGATGGCGGTCAACGAGACCCTGGCGACCTACAGCGACTGGTGCTTCCGCGCCGCGGTGCTGGTCTACGTCTTCGCGATGGTCGGGTACGCCGTCGAGCAGGCGTTCACCCGCACCGCGAAGAAGTCCGAGGCAGCCCGCGAGCTGGTCGGCGCGGGCGGACCGGTGCCCGCGGGCACCGACACCCCCGCCTACGGCCGGGTAGAGGCGGCCCCCCGGCGCGACCGGGCGGAGCGCGCCGGTCGCGCGGCGGTGGCCCTCACGGTCCTCGGCGTGGCGCTGCACCTGGCCTCGCTGGTGTTGCGCGGGGTCGCCACCCAGCGCGCCCCGTGGGGCAACATGTACGAGTACAGCATGGCCACGATGCTCATCGCGGTCATCACCTGGCTCGTGCTGATGCGCAAGTTCGACGTCCGCCGGATGGGCGTGTTCGTGCTGACCCCGGTCGTCATCCTGATGTTCCTCGGCGGCACCGTCCTCTACACCGACGCGGGCCCCGTGCAGCCCGCGCTGCGGTCCTACTGGCTGGTCGTCCACGTCTCCGCGGCGATCATCTCCAGCGGCCTGTTCCTGGTCCCCGGCGTGTTCAGCGTGCTGTACCTGATCAAGGCCGCGCACGACCGCGACCCCGCCAAGTTCACCCGCCTCGCCCCCAAGCTCGCCGACGCGGACACCCTCGACCGGCTGGCCTACCGCACCACGATCTTCGCGTTCCCGATCTACACCTTCGGCATCATCTGCGGCGCCATCTGGGCCGAGGCCGCCTGGGGCCGGTTCTGGGGCTGGGACCCCAAGGAGACCGTGGCCTTCGTGGCCTGGGTGGTCTACGCCGGGTACCTGCACTCCAGGGCCACCGCGGGCTGGCGCGGCACCCGGGCCGCGATCGTCAACACCACCGCCTTCGCCATGGTCGTGTTCAACCTGTTCTTCATCAACCTGGTGATCTCCGGGCTGCACTCGTACGCGTCGTAACCGTTTTGCGCGCGTTGCGGACAGCCCCCGTTTCGGTGGCGCGGGCCGCGAGCGACTACCGTCGCCATCGTGAGTCGGGCGGGACCGCTCGCACGCCGGGCAGGAGGGGTCGCAGGGGTGACTGGACGCCAAGATGAGTCCGAGCTGGCCTGGGGGCCGGGTGGCGGGTCCGCGGCGGGCCGGAGCGGTCCGCCGCGCGAAGCGGACACCGAGACCCACGACTTCGGCCCAGCACCCGAACTTGCCGACAAGGCCGACACCCCGAAGGCGGACGACCCGTTGACCGACGACGCGGCCACCGACCACACCCCGTTCCCCGAGGCATCCGGACCGCACCGGGTCCCCGGCCCGAACCAGTCCGGCCCGCACCCCGCGCCCGGCCCGCACCAGTCGGGCCCGCACGCCGTGCCCGGCCAGACCGGACCGCACCCCGTGCCCGGTCCCGGCCAGTCCGGCCCGCACGCCGTGCCCGGTCAGTCCGGCCCGCACGCCGTGCCGGGACCGCACCAGCCCGGCCCGCAGCCGGGCTACTACAGCGAGCCGACCCCCTCCGGTCCGCAGCCGCTGGCCTACGGGCAGGGCTACCCGCAGCCCGGGATGCCCCCGCAGGGCGGCCCGGCCGGTTACGGACCGCCGCCGCAGCAGCCGCCGATGGGACCGCCGCAGAGCGACGAGCTGTCGTCGGCGCGGCTGCTCAAGCAGGCCAAGCGCGCCCCGCAGTCGGGGTGGCGCAAGGCCGTCTACGTGGCCAGCGGTCACCTGATCAACGTGGGCGAGAGCCCGGCCGACCGGCACCGCCGCGAGCTGATCGCCCGGGTCAACCAGCCGCTGCGCGGCTGCTACAAGATCGCCATGCTGAGCCTCAAGGGCGGCGTCGGCAAGACCACGACCACCACCACACTGGGCTCGACGTACTCGTCGCTGCGCGGTGACCGGGTGATCGCCGTCGACGCCAACCCCGACCGCGGCACGCTGAGCCAGAAGATCCCGCTGGAGACCACGGCCACCGTGCGGCACCTGCTGCGCGACGCCAACCGGATCCGCCGCTACAGCGACATCCGCGCCTACACCTCGCAGGGCCCCAGCCGCCTCGAGGTCCTCGCCTCCGAGCAGGACCCGGCCGTGTCCGAGGCGTTCAGCGAGGACGACTACCGGCGCACGGTGGCGCTGCTGGAGCACTTCTACAACATCGTGCTCACCGACTGCGGCACCGGGCTCATGCACTCGGCGATGAAGGGCGTGCTCGACATCGCCGACTCGCTGGTGATCGTCTCCTCCGGCTCGGTCGACGGCGCCCGCAGCGCCTCGGCCACGCTGGACTGGCTGGACGCGCACGGCTACCGGGACCTGGTCTCCCGGTCCGTCGCGGTGATCAACTCGGTGCGGCCCAAGTCCGGGTCGGTCGACCTGGACAAGCTCACCCAGCACTTCAGCGCGCGCTGCCGCGCGGTCTGCCGCATCCCGTTCGACCCGCACCTGGAGGAGGGCGCCGAGATCGAACTCGAACGCCTCCAGCCCGACACCCGGGTCGCACTCCTGGAGATGGCGGCCACCGTCGCCGACGACTTCCCCAACGAGGCCCACCGACGGCACTGAGTCGACTTCTCCCGCCACCCACCCCCTCGTCCCCACCCGGCACCGTCCCCGGCTTGGCGGGGGCCGGTGCGGCCTGGGTGGGGGCGGGGTTCTGCTCCTGCGGTCGGGTGTGGAGCGCGCAGGTCGAGCCACGGGGAGGCCGTTCGCCGAGTCCATCGGCGGACGGCCCCTCTCTTGTGCCCGGTCAGGGCGTGGGCGGGGTGCCGTCGTCCGTGCCGTCCTTCTTCCGGTGCTTGTCGAGTCCGCGCAGGAACTCGGGGTCGTCATCCGGGGCCACCGACGTGCGGTGGGGCGACACGGCCGCGGGCTGCGGTCCGAGCGCGCGCCACAGCAGGACGGCGACGGTGATGGCGCCGACCACGGCGAGCAGATAGATCATCGAGAGACACCTCCGAACCCTGGGGGTTCGAGGCTAGCCGCTTTGTCGCTTTCGCGGGTCCCCCGCGGCGCTCGATTCGCCGATCAGAGGCCGCCGGGGCCGTTGGCCTCGGTGGTCAGCTCCGCCAGCAGCGTCCGCACCTCGGACTCGCGGAACCGGCGGTGCCCGCCCGGGGTCCGGATGGAACCGATGCGGCCCGCGGTGGCCCAGCGGGTGACGGTCTTCGGGTCGACGCGGAACAGGGCCGCGACCTCGCCCGGGGTCAGCAGGCGTTCTCCGACGTGCGCAACGGTCACTGGGGCCGCCCTCCTCGATGAGCTGGAACTCGGCTGGGGCCTGGTCGGCGGGAACCGTCGGACCAAACCAGGACCATCGTGGCACTTCGACCATCGGGTACTCGAACGGTTGGGTGATGGTAAAGAGGTAGTAAGGGACAAAACGGCCGTATCCGGACACCGTTCAGCCCCTGAGACGGACGTCGTACGCTGCCTCACCGTGGACACCGTGGACCGCCGCATCATCGCCGCACTGCGCACCAACGGCCGCCTCACCTACGCCGACCTGGGCAGGCAGGTCGGCCTCTCCGCCTCGGCGGTGCACGAACGGGTCGGCAAGCTGGAGGCCGCCGGGGTCATCACCGGCTACCACGCCGTGGTCGACCCCATGGCCGTCGGCCTGGGGGTGACCGCGCTGGTCGGCATCCACCCCACCGACACCGCCGACGACGAGGACGTGGCCGCCGCCCTGGCCGAGCTGCCGGAGGTGGAGAGCTGCTACCGGGTCGCCGGGGACGAGGCGTTCGTGGTCAAGGTCCGGGTCGCCACCGTCGACGAGCTGGAGCGCAGCCTGGGCAGGCTGCGGCGGATCAACGGCGTCGCCCGCACCCGCTCCACGGTGGTCCTGTCCACCCGCTTCGAGGGCAGGCCCAACGTGTCCGACGTCGAAGGACCCGCCCCGCGGACCGACGGGTAACCTGGGGCCGTGGACGAGCAGCGGAACCTGGGGCGCGACATCGTGCTTTACACCGCGGCCAGGGTCGCGCTGGTGGCCGTGGTCGCCGGGGTGCTGCTGTGGTTCGACCTGCCGCTGTTGGTCAGCCTGGCCATCGCCCTGGTCGTCGGCTTCCCGCTGGGCCTGCTGCTGTTCCGCGGCCTGAACGCCAGGGTCACCGCGGGCCTCGCCGAGCGCGGCGCGGACCGCGACGCCGAGCGCGACCGCCTGCGCGCGGAACTGCGCGGCGACCGGGACTAGGTCCGTGGTATTCGCCATGCTCGGAAGGTGACAAAACGTCGATAGTGTCGGCTCATGACGGCTGTCGACCGATGCAGTGAGCGCACGCGGGCCTGGGTGAACGAGGCCGTCCGGATCATCGAGGCGGACGCCAACCGCAGCGCAGACACGCACCTGCTGCCCTTCCCGCTCCCGACCGAGTGGGGAGTCCGGCTCTACCTGAAGGACGAGTCCACCCACCCCACCGGCTCGCTCAAGCACCGGCTCGCCCGCTCGCTGTTCCTCTACGGCATCTGCAACGGCTGGATCGTCGGCGGCACCCCGGTGATCGAGGCGTCCTCGGGCTCCACCGCGGTCTCCGAGGCGTACTTCGCCAGGATGCTCGGGCTGCCGTTCATCGCCGTCATGCCGCGCACCACCAGCCCCGAGAAGATCCGCCTGATCGAGCGCGAGGGCGGCCGCTGCCACTTCGTCGACTCCCCGGGCGAGATGTACACCGAGGCGCGCAGGCTGGCCGACGAGCTGGACGGGCACTTCCTCGACCAGTTCACCCACGCCGAGCGGGCCACCGACTGGCGCGGCAACAACAACATCGCCGAGTCGATCTTCCAGCAGATGGCGCTGGAACCGCACCCGGAACCGGACTGGGTGGTCGTCGGCGCGGGCACCGGCGGCACCAGCGCCACCATCGGCCGCTACATCCGCTACCGCAGGCTCGGCACCCGGCTGGCCGTGGTCGACCCGGAGAACTCGGTGTTCTTCGACGCCTGGCGCGACACCGACCCGGACCTGACCGGGGCGTGCGGCTCGCGGATCGAGGGCATCGGGCGGCCCAGGGTGGAGCCGTCGTTCCTCGGGCAGGTCGTCGACCGGATGGTGAAGGTGCCCGACGCGGCCTCCATCGCCGCCGCCCGGCTGGCCGAGCGGGTCCTCGGTCGGCGCGTCGGCGGTTCCACCGGGACGAACCTGTGCGGCGCGTTCCAGGTCATCGCGGAACTGCGCGCGGCCGGGCGCGCGGGCAGCGTCGTCACCCTGCTCTGCGACGGCGGCGAGCGCTACTCGCACACCTACTACGACGACGAGTGGCTCGCCGCCAACGACATCGACATCACCCCGCACCTGGCGTCGCTGGAGGAGTTCCTGCGCACCGGCGAGTGGTGACCGGCTCCGATTCGCATTGGAAAAG
This sequence comes from Actinokineospora sp. PR83, assembly GCF_021056305.1. Lineage (NCBI taxonomy): Bacteria > Bacillati > Actinomycetota > Actinomycetes > Pseudonocardiales > Pseudonocardiaceae > Actinokineospora > Actinokineospora sp. PR83. The sequence continues at coordinate 13,857 of NZ_JAJCXD010000019.1, read as the reverse complement.
CACCACCGGAGTTCGGAACCGGTGTCCCCTGCGGACCGTCAACCCCGGGGTCAGGCACGGGAGTGGTGGGGAGCCGCGATGAGCGAGTTCATGGTCGAGACAGCACAGTTGCGCGGGTACGCGGGATTGTTGGAGCGCAACGCGGGGCACTTCTCGGCGATCGGGGGTCACGCCAGGGACAAGGGCGGCGACACCAGCGGTTTCACCGGCCTGCTGTCCCTGCTGGTCCCGGTGGTCGACGGGGCGGTCGGCCTGTACGCGGAGACGCTGAAGTTCGGGCACGACAAGATGTCCGAGCTGCACCGGTCCCTCACCGGAGCCGCGGACGCCTACGACCGCGCGGACGCCACCAACGTCACCCGGATGACCACTGTGGACACCGTGTCGAACATCCCGACGGTGGGTGGCAACTGATGGGCTACGCGGACACCGCCGACCCGATCGCCGCCCTGAACAACGAGGCGAACCTCCAGGGCGGCCCCAGCATCTCCGACGCCATCAGCGAAGCGGGCGTGCAGGTCCAGGTCGTGAACTGGATCTGGGAGAAGGTCGTCGGCGACGACCTGGTCACCTCCCTCATCGCCCCCATCACCGGCGACTTCGAGAAGATCGCCACCACCGGCAAGCAGTGGGACAACGTCTGCGACGCCCTCCAGGCCGTCCGCGACAACCTCAACACCGGCCTCGACGAACTCGACCCGCACTGGGACGGCGCGGCGGCGGACGCCTTCGCCCTGCGCATCCGCACCATGTGGACAGTCGCGATCGAAGCGGACGCCCAAGCCGCCAAACTGGTCGGCACCGCCTTCGAGAAGGTCGCCGACGCCTCGAAGAAGGCGTGCGACCAGGCGCTCAAGCTCATCAAGAAGCTGGTCAACAAACTGCTCGAAGCCATCGCCCTGCTGCCCATCCCGGTGGTGGGCTGGGCCAAGGCGGTCAAGACGGTGATCGACGCCATCGAGATCTACAACGCGGTCATGACCATCATCAACGGCATCAAGGCCATCATCGAGGGCTGCAAGTCCGTCGTGCAGGGCGTCCAGGACCTGGGCAGCGCCATCGGCAAGATCAAGGACATCCGCAACGTCAACGACGCCATCAACTCCGCCAACGACATCTCCGACGCCCGCGACGACATCAACGCGGGCAAGGACCAGGCCGCGGGCGGCCTCAAGACCACGGCCAAGGGCGCCGTCTCGGCGGGCAAGAACGGCTACAAGGCCAACAAGCACTACGGCGAGTACCAGCAGGAACGCAACCCCGCCCCGGCCCCCGCGCCCGAACCCGAACCGGCGGCGAGCTGACCATGCCCGACGAGAACTGGAAGAACGTCCAACTCCGCGAGGCCGAAGCCGACCTGGACCTCGCCCTGGCCGCCCTGGACGCCACGGTCGCCGAAACCGCCGCCCGCTTCGCCGACACCCCCGAAACCACGCTGACGGACGAGGACGTCGAACTGATCTCGGCCCACAACCGGGGCCCGGACGCCACCCCCGCCCAACGAGCCCTCCAGGCCCGAATCGACGCGGGCGAGTTCACCTGGCGCGACATCACGAGCGGCCGGGCCGCGGGTGCGGAAGGGGTCCAGGAAGCGTTGGAGGCGGGTCTCCCGCAGATGCGGCAGGCGTACGCCCTCATCGAGGAGGGCCACACGCTGAACGAGATCATCGCCGCGGGCGTCCCCCCGGAGGACGACCCGGACGACTTCAGCGGACCGATCATGCGCAAACGCTAGCCGTTCCCGCCGAGAGCGGGCTGTTTTCCGGGCTACCGAGAGCGGGCTACCTCCTGGTGGCCCGCTCTCGGTTCTGCGTGCGGTTTGCTTGGCTGCCCGGCTCAAAGCGCCGGGGTTTTGGTGGGGTGCCCGGCTGGGTGGATGTGCTTGGCCGGGGGCCCTACGGCGATCATGGGCCCAGTGTGACCGGGTGGGGTCGGCCATGCGGGCGAGGTGCGCGGCAGGCGAGCCGGGCAGGTGGCTGGGTGGGGTGGGTCAGACCACCGCGGTCACGGCTTCGCCGACTGCGGCGCGGAGGCGGGCGTGCAGGTCGCGGAGGCGGTCGCGGTCGGCGCGGACTTCGACTACCCGCAGGCCCGGGGTGGGGGTGAGGGCTGAGCGGAGTTCGGTCGGGGTGGTGACCAGGGTGTGGGGCACGCCGTAGCCCGTGCACAGCGCGCCGAGGTCGGCGCCGGTGGGGGTGCCGAAGACGCGTTCGAAGCCGTTCTGGTGCTCGGCGGCGCCCTGTTCCAGGAGGGAGAAGATGCCGCCGCCGTCGTCGTTGAGGACTACGGCGCAGAGGTCGGGGCGGGGCTCGGTGGGGCCGATGAGGAGGGCGTTGGCGTCGTGCAGGAAGGTCAGGTCGCCCATCAGGGCGTAGCCGGGCGCGGTGCTGCCCAGGCCCACGCCGACCGCGGTGGAGAGGTTGCCGTCGATGCCCGCCACGCCGCGGTTGGCGTGGATGGTGACGTCGGGGCGGGGGGTGGAGACCAGGTCCAGGTCGCGGACCGGGTTCGAGGAGCCGAGGACCAAGGACGCGCCGGTGGGGAGTGCCTCCAGCACCTCGCGGGCCACGTGCAGGCCGGTGGGCCAGGTCTCCTCACCGAGCAGCTTCTCCACCGCCAGGGTCGCCGCCTGCTCGGCCTCGCGCCACGCCGACAGCCAGGCGGGGTCGTGGTCGGTGACCCAGCGCAGGTCGTCCTCGTCCAGCCAGCCGCGCACGTGGGTGGCCACGTACTGCGGGTCGGTCCACTGCGGGTGGTCGCCGATGCCGTACACCGCGACCCGGTCCATCAGCCCGCGCACCCCGCGCGACAGCGTGGGCCTGCCGACGACGATCACCGCCTCCGGCCGCAGCGACGGCGGGAGCGCACCGGTGCCCAGCAGCAGCGGCCCGCCGCGCAGCACCGCCGCCCCACCGGCCAGCGCCGCCGCGGCGCCCACCGGTTCGGCCACCACCGGCCAGCCCGCCCGCGCCGCCACCCCGGCCGCCGCCGTGGCCCGCACCGGGTCGCCGCTGCCGACGACCACCACCGACCGGGCGGGCAGCGGGAAGTCGACCCGGTTGTCCGGCACCGACCGCGGCACCGACGACGTCGTCCACCGCGCCCCACCCGGCCGCCCGGTCAGCGCGTCCGGCCACGAATCGCCGAAGGTGGGCACCAGGGGCTCGCGGAACGGGATGTTGAGCTGCACCGGGATGCCGGTCTCCGCCCGCGCCACCCCCCGGCACACCAGCCCGCGCCACACCGGGTTCTGCCCGGTCCGCCGCTCGGCCACCGGGAAGTCCACCGCCACCGCCGCGCTGCCGAAGATGCCGCGCTGGTCGATGGTCTGGTTCGCGCCGCTGCCGTGCAGCTCCGGCGGCCGGTCCGCGGTGATCAGCAGCAACCCGACCCCGGAGTGGTGCGCCTCCAGCACCGACGGGTGCAGGTTCGCCACCGCCGTCCCCGACGTGCACACCACCGCCGCGGGCCGCCCGGTCGCCCGCCCCAACCCCAGCGCCACGAACCCGGCCGACCGCTCGTCCACCCGCACGTGCAGCGTCACCCGCCCCGCGACCGCCGCCTCGTGCAGCGCCAGGCTCAACGGCGCGTTGCGCGACCCCGGGCACAGCACCACCTGCCGCACGTCGTTGCGCACCAGTTCGTCGACCACCACGGTGGCCATCGCGGTGGACGGGTTCACCACAACTCCATTCCCTCATCGCCCCTCGGCACCCGGCGCGGCAACCGGGCACGCGGTACCCGCCCACCCACCGCCCACCACGGCACCGGGTCGATCACTGTGTCGCCCGGCAGCGGACAGCCGCGATCCGCCGGAGCGGTGGCCGGGCGCGTGCTTGCGGGCCGTGGTCCGGCCATCGCGGTGGTGGCTCGGTGGGCTTCGACGGCCCGCAAGCCGATCATCGCCGCGGCCGCGCCTGCGGCCGGGTTCGCCTCGGCGGCCCGTGGGCTCGCCGCCGCGGTGGTGGCCGGGGTGCTGTGGGTGGCCCGGGGGGCTGCCGGTGTGGTGGCCGGGTTTGCGGGGGTGGCCCGCGGTTCGGCTGCTGTGGTGGTCGGGGCGTTCGCCCGGAGGCCGGGTCGGCGCGTGGCCGGGGGCGTGGGGGGCGCCCAGCGGGTGGTCGCGGGGGCTCGTGGGGCGGTCACGCGGGTGGGCGCGTTCGGCACGGCCGCCTCATTCCGCCCGGGCCGGGAACAGCACCCTGGCCCGCAGGGACCAGCGGGCCAGGGCCCGGCCCGCGTCCGTCAGGGCCACTCGGCGGCCGGTCGGGTCGGCGTCCACCGCTTCGAGGACCCACAGCCTGCGCAGGAAGTGCTCGCCCAGTTCGGTGGCGTTGGCGGGGCCCGGTTCGCCCGACCAGCCCTCCTCGGCCAGCACGAACGCGATCTTCTCGAACACCCTGGCCGGGGCCATGCGCTCTTCGAGCAGCAGGGACGCGAACACGACCTCCTGGACCGCGCCCAGCACCGTCCGCTCCCGCGTCACCAGGCGTTCGCCGACGGTCATCAGCAGGGAGTCGGCGTCGCCGATGAGGGCGGCGCCCTGGTCGGTGAGGCGGAGTCGGCCGCCCTCGCGCGTGAGCAGGTCCATCCGCTCGGCCAGTTCGCGCAGCAGGGCCACCGGGGGCCACTGCGACTCGCTGCGGCCCGTGCCCGCACCGCCGCGGCAGGCGGGCATGACCTCCACCAGCGTCGCCACCAGGGCCGTGGGCAGGTAGCCGCTGCCGGTCAGCTTCGCCCCGGCACCCCGGCAGGACTCCAGCAGGACGGTCAGGGCGGGCAGGCGCTCCTCGGTGGTCTCCGGGGCCCGGCGGACCTCCGGGCGCAGCCGCACCAGCATCTCGCGGCGGGTCTGGCTGCCGCGGCGGGTGAACCAGGCGTCGAGGCGCTCGTCGAGCAGCCGGGCGAACCAGGACTCCTCGCCCTCGGACTCCGGGCTGGTCAGCAGGCGCATCACCAGGCCGACCCGCATCGGTTCGCCGCTGCCGTCGGCGGGCAGCGTGCCCTGCTCGACGGCCTCCTCCAGCAGCCTGCCGCAGGCGGCGTGCAGGGCTGTCTCGACCGGCCCGCCGTCCTCGGCCCAGCTCAGCACGGGGGTGTCCGGCGGCCACACGCCCGAGGCCGCCCACGCCGCGGCCACCAGCTCCCGGTAGCGCGGCCGGTCGGCGGCGGCGTCGAGGATCTCGTGCGTGACCGCCGAGCGGCACAGCCCGGCGTACTCCTCGTGCCCGAGCAGGAACAGCAGCTCGGCGAAGGACTCGCAGGTCTGGTGCAGGTCGTCGAAGGCGCCCTCGCCGCCGGGGCTGTGGTGGGCGCCGGGCAGCGTGCGCCACACCATCTGCTGCACGTCGTAGCGGGTGACCTTCGTCGGGTGTGCGGCGGTGGCCCGCATCACGTGCCAGAGCGCGTGTGCGTGCTTCGCCGCGGTGTCGTCCCGCGCGCGGATCACGTCCAGCGCGGAGTCCAGGTCGTGCACGGGTCCAGCTTTACACGCCGACCCGCAACCCCGCGAACGGCTGTCCACAGGGCGTCGGGCATCCTCGGGCGCGTGGCTGAACGCGAGGTTTCCGAGTTGTTCGACCCGGCGCAGTGGACCGAGGTCGCCGGGTTCGACTTCACCGACATCACCTACCACCGGGCGGTGGGCACCGGGGCCGTGCGCATCGCGTTCGACCGGCCGGAGGTGCGCAACGCCTTCCGCCCGCACACCGTCGACGAGCTGTACCGGGCGCTGGACCACGCGCGGATGAGCTCCGACATCGGCTGCGTGCTGCTCACCGGCAACGGCCCCTCGGCCAAGGACGGCGGCTGGGCGTTCTGCTCCGGCGGCGACCAGCGCATCCGTGGTCGCACCGGCTACCAGTACGCCAGCGGCGACACCTCGGAGACGGTCGACCCGGCCCGCGCCGGGCGGCTGCACATCCTGGAGGTGCAGCGGCTGATCCGGTTCATGCCCAAGGTCGTCATCGCCGTGGTCCCCGGCTGGGCCGCGGGCGGCGGGCACAGCCTGCACGTGACCTGCGACCTCACCCTCGCCAGCGCCGAGCACGCCCGGTTCAAGCAGACCGACGCCGACGTGGGCAGCTTCGACGGCGGGTTCGGCTCGGCGTACCTGGCCCGGCAGGTGGGGCAGAAGTTCGCCAGGGAGATCTTCTTCCTCGGCCGCACCTACACCGCCGAGGACATGGTGGCGATGGGCGCGGTGAACCAGGCGGTGCCGCACGCGGAGCTGGAGGCGACCGCGCTGGAGTGGGCGCGCGAGGTCAACGGCAAGTCGCCCACGGCGCAGCGGATGCTCAAGTACGCCTTCAACGCCATCGACGACGGCCTGGTCGGGCAGCAGGTGTTCGCGGGGGAGACCACGCGGCTCGCCTACATGACCGACGAGGCCGTGGAGGGCCGCGACGCGTTCCTGGAGAAGCGCGACCCGGACTGGTCCCGCTTCCCCTACTACTACTGAGAACCGGCTGCTACTGAGAACCGGTCTGGGCGAGCAGGTAGCGCTCGTGGTCCTCGCGCAGCCGGTTCCACAGCACCCCGCGCCTGCTCTCGTCCACATCGGACAGAGGTAGCCGGAACAGGTCGGCCAGGGCGGCGAAGTAGTCGGCGCGGGCGGTGAGGACCGAGGAGTCCTCGCCGCCCGGGGCGACCGTTTGCAGTGCCAGGCCGCGCAGTTCGTGGATCACCCGCCCCTCGCGGCGGGCCACGGTGACGGTGCGGACGAACCCCGAATCGGGGGCTGTGGACAACTCCCGGTGCTTGTCGGTGAAGTCGGCGATACTGGCCTCGGAGGGAGCGAAGTCCATCCCGGCGAACGCACCACGAGGGTCGTGGTCGAAGCGCCAACCGCCGGGAACGACGTCCGAGGGGCGCAGCCGGAACCGGAACGGGTCGGCCCGGTGGTCGCCGGGCACCAGCGGCAGCGGGTCGCGCAGGCCGTCGCCGAGACCGGTGTCGACGAACCACCGCCCGCCCGCGCACCCGGGGGCGGGCAGGCCGTGCACCTCGATGGCCATGTGCGTGCCGGTGGCGCCGGGGGCCACCGGGTCGTTGCGGCCCTGCGCGCCGCCGACGCGCAGGTGGACGTCGAAGCCGAGCCAGTCCAGCAGCACCGCCAGGGCTCCGTTGAGGTGGTAGCAGTAGCCGCCGCGACCGGAGACCAGGTAGCCCATCGAGTCGAGGGGTTCGACGGTCCGCGGCTCGCGCAGGGCGATCCACACGACCTCGTACGGCACGCCCTCGATCTGCGCGCGGTGCAGCGCGCGCAGGGTGTCGAGGGTGGGTGGCGGCGGGCTCGGGAAGCCGAGCCGGGTCAGGTACGCGTCGCGCAGGCCCTCGTCGAGGGGGCGGCGCCAGGTGCGCTGCGGCACGGCTCAGGCGGGGTCGAGCGGCCGGGGTGCGCCCGCGCGCCGCCCGGTCGGCGAAAGCGGTGCCCCGGCAGGCGGTTCCGCGCGGCGGGTCGCCGGAAAGGTGGAGACCTTCTGCGGCATCGCCTGGGGTCCTCTCGTCCGGGTGAGCGGGTCCGTCGCAGCGTAGGGGCAGAGATCGGTCTGCTGGAAGGATGGGCGCATGCGAGTGGTCGAACTGGCAGGCGGTCCCGGCCCCCTGGTCGGGCCGCTGCGGGCGGCGTTGGACGGCACCGGACCGGCGGTGCTGCCGCTGGCGGCGGGGGAGTCCGCCGCGGCGATGCGGCCGGACCTGCCGGTGGAGCCGGGCACCGCGCTGGTCGTCCGGACGTCCGGGTCGACCGGTGCGCCCAAGGGGGTGCTGCTGCCCGCCGCGGCGCTGCGCGCCTCCGCCGAGGCCACGCACGCCCGGCTGGGCGGGCCGGGGACCTGGCTGCTGGCCATGCCCGCGCACCACATCGCCGGGGTGCAGGTCGTGGTGCGCTCGCTGCTGGCCGGGACCCCGCTGTCCGTGCTGCCGCCCGGGAGCTTCCGGGGGCGGGTGTTCGTGGAGTCGGCGGCGGACGTGCTCACCGCGGACGGCCCCCGCTACACCGCGCTGGTGCCGACCCAGCTCACCCGGCTGCTCGCCGAGGGCGGTGCCGCCCTGGCCGCGCTGCGCGCCTTCGACGGGGTGCTGGTCGGCGGTGCCGCCACCCCGCCCGCCCTGCTCGACCGCGCCCGCGCCGAGGGCGTCCGCGTCCGCACCACCTACGGCATGAGCGAGACCTCGGGCGGCTGCGTCTACGACGGCGTCCCCCTCGACGGCGTGCGCGTGCGCACCGCAGACGGCCTGGTCCACCTGGCCGGGCCGACCCTGGCCTCGGGCTACCGCCTCGACCCCGGCAACCCCGCCTTCGCGGGCGGCTGGTTCCGCACCAACGACCTCGGCGCGTTCGACGGCCGGGTGCTGACCGTCCTCGGCCGGGCCGACGACGTGATCAACACCGGTGGGGAGAAGGTGCCGCCCGCCGCCGTGGAGCGGGTGTTGACCGGGTGCCCCGGGGTGCTGGAGGCCTGCGTCGTCGGCCTGCCCGACCCCGAGTGGGGGCAGTCGGTGGCCGCCGCGGTGGTCGTCTCCGGGTCCGTCGACGTGCGGGGGCTCGTGGCCGCGGTGCGCGCGGAGCTGGGGCCGGTGGCCGCGCCGAAGCGGGTGCGGGTGGTGGCCGGGCTGCCGCTACGCGGGCCCGGGAAGGTCGACCGCACCGCCGTCGCCGCGCTGCTCGGCGAGGTGGCCGCCGATGCCGTCGAGGAGGCGCTGTAGGCCGAAGTCGAACAGCTCGTCCAGCTCCAGGTCGACCCCGCCCGCCACCGTGCGGGCGAACACCGGGAAGCGGCCGGTGGCCAGCACCGCCCGCAGCGCGGTCGACTGGGTGTCCATCCACTGCTCGTCGGTCAGCCCGGACGCGCTCTCCGCCTCGCGCTCCCACTCCAGGTTCACCGCGGTGCCGCGCACGTGGTTGAACACCGTGACGTACACCTGGAACGCCACCGCGGGCGCCAGGCCCAGGCCGTCGAGCGAGCGCAGCATCCACTCCGAGTGGGCCACCGCGTTCGGCAGCAGTTGCGGCCGGGTCAGCGAGAGCGCGTGCGCCAGCCAGGGGTGGCGCCGGTAGACCGCCCACTGCGCCCGGGCGGCGACCTCCAGCCCCGTGCGCCAGTCCGGGGGAGCGGTGTCCGGCAGCGGCACGGTGCCCAGGGCGTGGTCGATCATCAGCAGCACCAGCTCGTCCTTGCCCGCGACGTGCCGGTACGGCGCCATCGTCGCCACGCCGAGCCGGGCGGCGATCCCGCGCATGGACAGCGCCGCCAGCCCCTCGGCGTCGGCGAGTTCCACGGCCACCTCGACGATCCGGCCCCGCGACAGCTCCGGCTCGCGCCTGCGCACCGGAACCCCGGCCGCGACCACCGTGCCGATCCGCGGCAGCGCCTCGACCACGCCCTCGCGGCGCAGCACGGCCAGGGCCTTGGTCGCGGTCGCCAGGGCCACGCCCCACTCCCGGGTGATCTCCCTGGTGGAGGGCACGCGGTCACCCGGCCGCAGCTCCCCGTCGGCCACCCGCCGCCGGATCTCCGCGGCGATGACCAGGTACGGCGCGTCCATGTCCCACCCTCCCTGTCCTAGTACAGCAGGAACAACTGTACTACTGGTGACCTGCTGAAACGCTGTGTACTTTGCTCTCTATGACAGCATACGACGTACACACAGTTCTGGTGTCCGGCGCAGGGGTGGCCGGTCCCGCCCTCGCCTACTGGCTGCGCCACCACGGCTTCGCCCCGACCGTCGTCGAGCGCGCCCCGGCTCCGCGACCGGGCGGGCAGGCCATCGACGTCCGCGGCCCCGCCGTCGAGGTGCTCGACCGCATGGGCGTGCTCGCCGAGGTCCGCGCCGCCCGCACCGGCACCCTCGGCACGTCCTACGTGGACGCCGAGGGCGCCGAACTGTCCCGCACCGAGGGCGAGACCTTCACCGGCGGCCCGGTCGACGGCCCCGACATCGAGGTCCTCCGCGACGACCTGTCGGACACCCTCGTCCGCGCCGCCCCCGCCGAGTACCTCTACGGCGACACGATCACGGCCCTCGACCAGGACGACCACGGCGTGCTGGTCCACTTCGAGCGCTCCGCCCCACGCCGCTTCGACCTGGTCATCGGCGCCGACGGCCTGCACTCCCGGGTCCGCTCCCTGGCCTTCGGCGAGGTCGCCCTGCACCACCTCGGCGTGGCGCTGGCCGTGTTCAGCACCCCCAACACCTTCGGCCTCGACCGCTGGCAGGTCTTCCACAGCAGCGACGCGGGCATGGTCGGCGTCTACAGCGCCCGCGCCAACGCCGAGGCCCGGGTGGTCATGGGCTGGCACTGCACCGACCTGCCCCGCGACCCCGAGGCCCAGCGCACCCTGGTCGCCGAGGCATTCGCGGGCGGCGGCTGGGAAACCCCCGCCCTGGTCGAGGCCATGCTGACCGCGCCGGACTTCTACTGCGACACCATGAGCCAGGTCCACCTCGACACCTGGTCGCGCGGCCGGGTCGGCCTGCTCGGCGACGCCGCGCACTGCCCGTCCCCGCTGTCCGGGCAGGGCACCAGCCTGGCCCTGGTCGGCGCGTACGTGCTGGCGGGCGAACTGACCCACGGCGGTGGCCTCGCCGGGTACGAGTCGGCGATGTGCGAGTACGTGCGGCTCAACCAGGCCCTCGCCACCGAGCACCAGGGCGCCCCGCCGCCCCCGGAGGCCATGCGCAAAGCGGTGGACGCCATCGACCTCAAGGCGTACTAGGAACGCATGGACCTCGCAGTGGCCACCCTCGCCGACCGCCCCGCCGCACTACGGCGTGGTCACCGAGCGCCCGGTATCGACCCTCAAGCCCTTGTCGGCGTGTTCGAGTGTGTCCTATCGGCGTGCTCACGTGTAGTGTGATGGCAGCTAGCCGTCGTGGGCGGCGAGCGAGTCGCAAGGCCAGGTGCACCTGGGGCAGACCGGGACCCTGGCCTTACGCATGTCCGCAACCGGTGTCGACCGCCAGCTCATAGAGGCGGTCCGCCAGCGCGGCCTTGAAACCAGGTTTGCCCATCCTCTCCGCCCTGACCGCCCCGGCGACGATGTCGGCGGCCCAGAACAGCGGCTCCGCCGCGCCCGCTCGGTGCTCGGCCTGGAAGCAGGCGCCCTTGGGCAGGTTATAGCGGGCGCCGATCACCGTCCGCAGGTCGCGGTCGTCGAGCTGAGCGGTGCGGGCCTCGATCAGCAGCAGCTCCACGCCCCAGCCGTGCAGCTCGGTGACCATCCGCTCCAGGCACTTCGCCCTGGCCCGCTCCTGCCGCTTCGCCGGGACCGGCGTGCCGACCGCCACCACGCTCATCGAATCGAGGGCCGCCACGGTCCGCGCGGCGGCGTGGCGCTGCCCGGTGTCCATCTCGTTCCAGTGCAGTTTGCTGATCGCCCGCGTGCCGCGCAGGCGCAGCATCTCGGCCCGGGCGTGCTGTTCGGCGCCTGGTTCGAACACCGCAGCGGCGAGGACATAGAACCCTGAACCGGCGGCCTCCAGGAAGGACTCGTCCATGAAGGCGGTGGCGGGCGGTGCGGGCGGGGGGATCCCGTGGAGCATCGGATGAGCGTAATGGTCGCCACCCGTGGGCGGGGGCGCCGTTGCCATCGGTGAAGATGGTGGGCATGGCGACTGTGGCGGAGTGGATCGAAGGCGCGCGGGTGCGGACGTTGCCGAACTCCGTGGCGCCGGTGCTGGTGGGGGCGGGGGCCGCTGTCGCCGGGGGTGGGTTCTCTTGGGTGCGGGCGGTGTTGGCGTTGGTGGTGTCGTTGTCGTTGCAGGTGGGGGTGAACTACGCCAACGACTACTCCGACGGGGTTCGGGGGACCGATGCCGAGCGGGTGGGGCCGTTGCGGTTGGTGGGGTCGGGGGTGGCCGCGCCGGGGTCGGTGAAGGGGGCGGCGTTCGCCTGCTTCGGGATCGGGGCGGTGGCGGGGTTGGTGCTCGTGGCGCTGTCGGGGTACTGGTGGCTGTTGCTGCTGGGGGCCGTCAGCATCGCGGGGGCGTGGTTCTACACCGGTGGCGACAGGCCGTACGGGTACTCCGGGTGGGGTGAGGTCGCGGTCTTCCTGTTCTTCGGGGTGTTCGCGGTGTTGGGGACCGAGTACGTGCAGACCGGGCGGGTCAGTTGGGTCGGGGTTGGTGGGGCGGTGGCGATGGGGGGGTTCTCCGCGGCCGTGCTCGTGGCGAACAACCTGCGGGACGTTCCCACCGACCGGGTCGCGGGGAAGAACACGCTGGCGGTGCGGCTCGGGGAGGAGCGGACCCGCGTCCTCTACGCCGCCCTGGTGGTGCTGCCGTTCCTGGTGAGCGTCGCGCTGGTGCTGTGGACGCCGTGGGCGTTGGCGGGCGTCGTGGCGGTTGTGCTGGTGGTTCCGGGGTTGAAGTTGGTGCTGGGCAAGGAGACCGGGCTCAACCTGATCCCCGTGTTGAAGCAGACCGGGTTGGCGATGCTGCTCTGGGCGGCCGTCACCACCGCCGCCCTCACCCTCGCCCGATAGCCGCCAGGCCCGCCCGCGCCCACCGCTCGGCCCGCGCCCCCGCGCCGGGGGCAGGCGCCGAACCGGCCGGGGTGCGGCAGCGCTCGGCCTCCGCCCGGTCGTCCAGTTCGAATTCCAGCCGCGACAGCAGGTCCCGCGCCGGGCGCGGGCGGCGCGCGTACGGGGCGGTCACCGTCACCACCACGACGACCGACCCCAGCACCCACGGCCACGCCTCCACCGGTCAGTGCACCCGCTCGCGGAGCCCGCGCACCCGGGCCTCCACCTCGGACAGGGAGGTGCCGGGGCGGGCGGCTTCCCAGTCGGACAGGGCGCGGAGGTAGTCGCGGGACAGGGCGCCGAGTTCCGGGGCCGGGGGGAGGTGGACCATCCGCATGGCGACCAGCGCCAGTTCGGCTCCCAGGTCCGCCCGCCGCTCCCGCCACGCCGCGCGTTCGCGCCGCCGGTCGTCGAGGTGGGCGAGGCCGCGTTCCAGCAGCCCGGACCCGCCGTGCACGCCCACCACGACGGCGCCGACCAAGCCGACGGCGAGGAGGTAGCGGTACGCCGGGAAGTGGAACGCGCGGACCTCGCGCAGCAGCTCGCCGCGGGCGAGGTCGTTGTCGTACATGGCGGCGAGCTGCTCGGCCATGGCCCGGTGGTCGTGGCGGAGGAACTGGGTGGTGTTGTCGTAGGCGGTCCAGGTGGCGAAGTCCCAGCCGAAGCGGTCGGTGGTGAGCGGCAGGTCGTCGCTCTCGCAACCGTGCTCGAACCGGCCGTCGACGACCAGGACGTTCACGATGCCGTCGATGGTGTCGGTGACGGCCGTGCAGCCCTCGGACTCGTCCGCGGCGAGCGGGGACCCGGCGGCGACGACCACCATGGTCAGCGGGCGCTCCCCGATCGCCCGCCGGACCCCGTCCGCGTCGACGCCCACCACCCCCGGCTCGACCCACACCACGTCCCGGTCCAGCGCCGCCACCGCCGACCGCGCAGGCGAGAACAGCAGCAGCAGGTCCACCCAGCTCAGGGCCACCACCGCGGCCACGCCCAGCGCGACCAGCCAGCGGCGCGGCACCCTCCACCCCGCCCGCGCGCTCACCGCGCCACCCCCAGCAGCCCCGCGGCCTCGGTGAGCCGGTCCCGCGCGGTCTCCGCCGCACCCCGCGCGGTCGGCAGGTCGCCGTCCGCGACGAGCAGGTCCCTGGCCACGGCGTACCGCTCGGTGGCGCCGGTGACCAGCTCGGCGGCCCGGCCGTCGCGGGCCAGGCCGTCGAGCCGGGCGATCTCGCCCGCCAGGGCGGTGACCTCGGCGGCGAGCCTGCCCCTGGCGACCCGCTCGGCCGCCGCCCGCTCCCGCCGCAACCGCGACGGGCGGCGGCGCAGCGCCACC